>WTGE01000018.1 GCA_011525445.1 Synechococcus sp. CO36386bin_37 | reverse complement strand
CATCGAGGACGTCGAACCATCCCCGCTGCGGCATGCGACCTGCAGCGATCGTCATGAGAGAGCTTCATGAAGCTTTACGTTTAAGAGACTAGTGGCTTTGTCACCTTCTGCAGGGTCGAGCCAGGCAGTCAACCCATAGATGGGTGAAAATACCCAGTCCTCCAGTTCAGGCTTCCGGCGAAGAGAATGAGTTTGCAATCACATTTCTATCTGTGTACATCGTCGAACTAGCTCTCCGCATGAGCCCGATGCCGATCTCAGTCCAGCGCAAGGAATCGAACGATGCTGAGGCTGTCTACCAGCAGGTTCGGCAAGCCCTTGAACAAGGGCAACCACGATTGCTTGAAATGACATGCGAAAAGGTGGAAGGCAAACGCTTAAGTGTTCTCACCAGTGATGTTCTGGCTGTCCAGATCTACGAAAAAACCGCTGCATCAGGGGGCAGCAAGCGTCCTGGATTTTCAGTGGAAAGCTGAGCACATGGGGTCTGACAACAGCGATCCGGTTCTCAAGTTATCCAATGTGAGCTTCAGCTGGAACAGCGGAACCCTGGCCCTGGATCGCTGCAGCTTCAGCGTGCCAGGGCCAGGGCTCTGGATGCTGGTGGGTAGCAACGGCAGTGGGAAAAGCACCCTGTTTCGCCTGATCGGGGGTCTCATCCAGCCTGAAAGCGGAATGCTGACCTGCAATCTGCGAACAGCTTCAGTGTTTCAGAATCCCGACCATCAGCTTTTGCTCCCCAGCTGCGGAAGTGAATTGCTGCTCAATCTGCCTCAAAATCTCAGCCCCACGCATAAACGAGAACGGATTCTCCAACTCCTCGAACAAGTTGGCCTGGCGGGCATGGCTGGCCGACAAATTCACACGCTCAGTGGTGGACAAAAACAACGACTGGCAATTGCTGGTGCATTAGCAAGTGATGCGAAACTGCTCCTCCTGGACGAACCCACAGCACTCCTTGATCCTGGAAGCCAACAATCGGTTCTAGCCACTGTCCAGCAGCTGTGTCACCACTCGCGCAACCCACTCACAGCGATCTGGATTACCCATCGCCTCGATGAGCTCGACCACGCCGACGGGGCAGCGGTGATGCGCAAAGGAAAGATTGGGAACTGGGAAACAGGCCATGTTTTGCGCAGAAGCCTCATGACACTTGCCTAAGGGCAGGCTGAGCAGTAATCTCTCCTGGTCTCAATCCTCGGTAGCTCAGCGGTAGAGCGGTCGACTGTTAATCGATTGGTCGCAGGTTCGAATCCCGCCCGGGGAGTTCATCATCCGAAATCACTGCCTCCAAGGTGGTGATTTTGTTGTTTAGGCAGCTTTTTCTTCGATTGAAAAAAAATGCCTTAATGATTTCCTCAAATCAGAAGATTTCCTGTAGAGACGTGCTTTGCGGGTTAAGGGGATTGTTCTTTTATCCCAGTCATAGAGGGACTTCAGGCGTACATCTATGGATTGAATGCTTTCGCATCAGTTCTGCGAAAACTTGTTGATTTTGAGAGAATCTTCCTCTATGACGCGGTCTACCTCGTCCAATTGTTCTTCTCGCCAGCATTCTGATGAAACCTTCCATCCTGCTGATCGAAGATGACAGGGACATGAGTGAGTTGGTAGGAGGGCATCTCGAGCACAGCGGGTTCGACGTTCAACGCGCGGATGACGGGATCAAGGGTCAGGCGCTTGCACTTCAGTACACGCCTGACCTGATTCTTCTTGACCTGATGCTTCCTAACGTTGATGGCTTGACGCTCTGTCAGCGCCTTCGCCGTGATGAGAGAACTTCATCGATTCCAATCCTGATGCTCACCGCTCTGGGTGGAACCAAAGACAAAGTGAGTGGATTCAACTCGGGTGCCGATGACTACCTCACTAAACCTTTCGACCTCGAAGAACTTCAAGCGAGAGTGAAAGCCTTGCTTCGCCGAAGCGATCGAGCACCGATCGGCACATCCGGCAATCACCATGAAATCCTCAGTTACGGCCCATTGACCTTGGTGCCAGAACGATTTGAAGCGATCTGGTTCGAGCAGCCCGTTCGACTCACCCACCTCGAATTCGAGTTGCTTCATTGTTTGCTCCAACGCCATGGACAAACAGTTGCACCTTCTCTGATTCTCAAGGAAGTCTGGGGTTACGAACCGGACGACGATATTGAAACGATCAGGGTTCATGTCCGCCATCTACGCACGAAACTGGAACCTGACCCCCGCAAACCTCGATTCATCAAAACTGTCTATGGCGCAGGGTATTGCCTGGAACTCCCCATCGGAGATCAGATGGATGGACTTCAGGATGTACTCGCTCAAGTCCGTCAGGATCGCGAACAAAAAGCTGAAGCCTCGAATCGAGCCACAGCCTGATCCGAACCCGCAGGCTCAGCTCAGGTCCTCCATCAAATCGAGAAGGGTGACCTCCCAGGCAAGTCTCGGTTGGACATAACCGAGCAACTGCTTTCTTAAGCGTTCCAGTTTTCGAAGTCTTCGTTCGTCTTTGCTCGTTGACCAATTGTTTTGTTGCAGCCAATGAATGATCCAGAGCTGCTGTTCTCCATCCAGCGCTTCTGACAGATCGCGTGCCAGTCCCATCGCCTCAATCGGCTGCGTTGGCAGCAGCATCAAACGTCCCATCAGATCAGGGGGCACTCGCAACCACTGCTTGACATGATCGATGAGCGCGCCTGGAGAGCCACCGGCCATGGCAACCAGCTCGGGTTGTTTGAGACCCAGCCTCACCACGTCCTGTTGCGACTCAGCGGGCAACCCTTCAAGAACGGCTTGCATGTCTGCCGAGCTCAGGCGAGTCAGGCGAATCAATTGACAGCGAGACAGAATTGTGGGGAGCAAACGTTCAGGTGCCGCTGTCAGCAGGATCAGCAAGCCATGGCCAGGTTCCTCAAGGGTCTTGAGCAGAGCATTGGCAGCAGCTTCGGCCATCGCCTCTGGCTCCTCCAGTACAACCATGCCCCGCGATGATTCAAGCGGTTGACGCGCGAGGACGCGACTGACATCTCGAATCTGCTCGAGTCGAACAAGAGGAGAGGATCGTCGACTCACACCCGCCTCCTCAGCCTCAGAACGCGAAATCAAACGCCCCTGGTGGCTGTAGGTGGGTTCAACCCAATGGAGATCAGGATGGTTACGTTCCGCCAATCGTCGGCGTTGACGGGAACTGCACTGCCCTTCACAAAGGACGCCCTCCAGAAAGCGCAGAACAGCAAGTCGTCTACCGACACCCTCTGGACCGGAAAACACATAGGCAGGAGCAAGACGCTGCTGGGTTAGGGCGGCTTGCAGGAGGGAGACAGCCAGGGGCTGACCCACCAGGTCAGCAAACAACGCGTTCTCGCGACCTGAAACCTGGCTCATACCGGCCAAGACCTGGACCTCGAAAGCAAGGCAGTTCGAATCCTCTCAGCCACTTCCAAAGGAGGACGATCAGCCTCGACCGATACCCAACCACGGGCATGAGCCAAATCAGAAAAACCGTTTCGGACGCGTTCCAGGAAGAGGAGGCCCTCCGCTTCGATGCGATCATCCTGTCGACGTTCTCTTCGCTCAAGACTCAGGAGCAAAGGAATATCAAGCCAGACCGTCACGTCTGGGCTGAGGCCTCTGGTCGCAATCCGCTCCAGATCAACGATGAGCTCACGATCAAGACCTCGCCCATAGCCCTGGTAAGCCATCGTCGATCCGGTGAAACGGTCACTCAGCACCCAATCACCCTTCTCCAGCGCTGGCTGAATGACACGGTCAACATGTTGAGCCCTATCCGCTGCATACATCAACAGTTCCGCCGTTGGCTCAGGATCAGCATCGAGCGGTGGATGGAGAAGAAGCTGACGGAGGCTTGATCCCAAAGCCGTTCCACCAGGTTCTCGTGTCACAACCAAATCAACATCACCTGGCATGATTCCACTCCCTGGAAGCCAGTCCGAGAGGCGATCGAGCTGGGTCGTCTTCCCGCAACCATCTATGCCTTCCAACACGAGCAGTCGACCCCTGCGTCTCGTCATGTTCAGCGAAGCCGCAGGCTGAGGGCGTTCACGACAACGGACACCGAACTCAAGGCCATAAGCAAAGCTGCTAAGGGGGGTGAGAGCAGCAAACCAAACCCTGGCAAGAGTGCACCAGCCGCAATCGGCAGAGCAATCAGGTTGTAGCCAAAAGCCCAGATCAAGTTCTGACGGATCTTGCCCATCGTTCGTCGAGCCAAGGTAAGCGATTCAGGAACCGCCTCTAGCCGGTCACCCAGCAGAACGAGATCAGCTGTGTCCTGAGCAATTTGCGTTCCCGTACCGACGGCAATTCCAAGGTCAGCGGCTGCCAGCGCTGGGGCGTCATTGATTCCATCACCCACCATCGCCACAACACCCTGGCCCCGCAAACGCTCAAGCCTCTCCAACTTCTGATGGGGCAAGAGTTGCCAAGCCAGATCCTGGTCAGCAAACGCCAAGTCATCACCCACCCGTTCTACCGCCTGGCGACCGTCGCCACTCAACATGACCACGGACTGTCCCTGGTCTCGCAAACGCTGAATCGCAAGAAAGGCATCCGGGCGCAGCTGATCATCAATCGTCACGAAACCGAGGGGACGCTCCGACAAGGCCACCGCAACCAACGACTTCCCGCTCTCCATCGCGGAAGAAAGTGCTCGCTGCTGTTGCTGGTTCCAGAGCAGTCCTTGATTTTGAAACCAATCAATCGACCCTACACGCACCATCCCTTCAACGTCCTGGAGATGGCCTTCCATCCCAGAACCAGGAGTCGTGAGACTCGACTTCACCTCAAAAAGAGGCAACTGAAGTCTTTGAGCTTCCTGGAGCAAAGCATGAGCAATCGGGTGCCGACTTGTTTGCTCAAGGCTGGCCGCAAGCTGGAGTGTTCGCGACGAATCATCAGTCGCCAGGACGGAATCCACCAATGGCCGCCCAAGTGTGAGCGTTCCTGTCTTGTCGAAGACCATGCGCTGGACGGAGGCTGCTAACTCAATGACATCACCGCCCCGGAACAGCCATCCCTGCTTCGCAGCCAAGCCGGACGAAACAGTGATTACGGTGGGAGTTGCCAGACCCAGTGCACAAGGGCACGCCACAACAAGAACGGCAATGGCAAGCTGAAGAGCGAGCCCAAGCGGAGTCTCAGCTCCAGCACCAAGAGAACCATGCAGGCCATGGGCATGGCCGTGATCCATCATTGGGATTGGAATGGCAAGGACCTGAGGCCAAAGGCGACAACCGATCTTCCACCAGAACAGAAAGGTGAGGACGGCTAAAGAGACCACCCCATAACAAAACTGACCTGCAACACGATCAGCTAGGCCCTGAATCGGCGCCTTCCTCGCCTGAGCCTGCTCAACCAGATCAATAATTCGCGCCAACGCTGTCTCACGACCGATGCGCTGCACCTCCAAAACCAAGGTGGCTTCAAGATTCAGGCCTCCGGAACTGAGCTCTGAACCAGGTGACGCATCCAGCGGCAAAGGCTCGCCCGTCAAACTGGAGACGTCTACAGCTGAATGCCCCTCACGCACGATTCCATCGACCGGAATCCGATCGCCTGCCAGCAGCTGAATCCGCTCTCCGGGACATAGAGCGGATACAGACACCTCCCGAATCGAGCCATCGTCCATCACCAGTCGGGCCAGATCAGGCTGCAAAGCTGCCAAGTCCTGCAAAGCACGGCCCGTACGATGGCGCGCCCGCTCCTCCAGGAACCGACCAAGCAAAACAAATCCAAGGAGCATCACAGGCTCATTGAAAAAGCAGGGCCAACCCACCTGAGGCCAGACCAGCGCCACCACACTGGCGCAATAAGCACTGCCAACTCCCAAGCTGACCAAGGTGTCCATGGTGGGCACACCGCCTCGCGCTGATCGCCAACCAGCGACAAGGATGGGTCGACCAGGCCCCGCCAAGGCCACCGTCGCCAGACCTGCATGGAAGGGAAGCGACCCGAGCACGGGGATTTGAACCGTTCCAGCTTCAGCCAGATGACCCACAACTGACAACACCAGCAAAACCAGTGCAATCACCAACTGTCGCCACTGCTGCCACCACCCCCAGCTGCCATCAATCTCCCCAGATGAACCAAACGCTGTCATCTCGCGTGACTGAGCCTTGAAACCGCGCGCCGTCAAGGCCTTGATCACACCATCCAGATCCGCATCAGCCTTGTCTTCAAAGCGAAGCCAGGCACTTCGAGTGACCAGGTTCACACTGGCTTCACACACTCCTGGCTGATCAAGAAGCGTGCGTTCGACGGAGCGAACGCACCCACCGCACTTCATCCCCTCAACATCAAGGAGCGCATAAGGGGGCGTGCTTGCGGCATTGGCGGAATTTGTCACAGCTGCAGAACGCATCAATCAAAGCTAGGCAGGTCCGAAGCGGTCAGGATGGAACCAATACTTTTTTCGCTTCCTGTGCCGCGCAGCAACCGAAACGACAACTTCATCGACAAAAGCTTCACGGTGATGGCCGATCTCATCGTGAAACTGCTACCGATCAATGCCAAAGCGAAAGAGGCCTACGTC
This sequence comes from Synechococcus sp. CO36386bin_37, assembly GCA_011525445.1. The sequence goes on along the minus strand of WTGE01000018.1, from coordinate 3,172 downwards.
TATTACCGCGATGGGCTCTCAGCCCAAAACGACGGTGACTATGCCGAAGCCTTGGAAAATTACGAGGAGAGTCTGAAGCTTGAGGAAAACGCTGTCGATCGTGGCGAAACCCTTAAAAACATGGCCATCATTTACATGAGCAATGGCGAGGAAGATCGGGCGCTTCAGACTTATCAAAAGGCCCTGGATGAAAATCCAAAACAACCATCCTGTCTCAAGAACATGGGTCTGATCTATGAAAAGCGCGGGCGAACGGCAGAGGAAGAGGGCCGTCGTGATGAGGCCGATGGCTGGTTTGATCAGGCAGCCAATGTTTGGACTCAAGCCGTGAGGCTCAATCCAGGTGGCTACCTCGAGATAGAAAACTGGCTGAAATCCACCGGACGGAGCAACGTGGACGTCTATTTCTGAGCCACAGCGTCTCTATGCCAGACCTTTTGTGAATCAAGTCTCTGTCGAGCATGCAGACGGATCAGGCTTCGTCCTCGATGGGATGGACGCCGAGAGCAACGACGAGTGCTTCTGCAATGGATCCCGCTTCATGCAACTCCAGCTCCTGGATGAAGGGGCCTTGAACTAATCCACACCCTTTAGGCACCACTGCTCTTCTGAATCCGAGGCGAACAGCCTCCTGCAGCCGAAGCTCCAATTGCCCGACAGGCCTGAGCTGGCCACCAAGGCCAAGTTCACCCAGCAGGACAGTCCCGGCGGGCAAGATGAGATCCCGGTAACTCGCCACAACGGCTGCAGCTACTCCCAGATCAGCGGCAGGCTCCTCCACTTCAAGACCACCGGCAACGGCGAGATAGCAGTCGAACCGCGAAAGGGGAAGCCCCATATGTTTTTCCAGCACAGCGAGAATTTGATGCAACCGATTCACTGCAATTCCAGTGGCCGTCCTCCTCGGGCTTGCATAGCTGGTTGTGCTCACCAAGGCCTGGAGATCCACTACCAGAGGTCTGGTGCCTTCACAGGCCACGATCGTTGCAACACCTGTGGCCTGATCTCCACTTAAAAACAATTCGCTTGGGTTACTCACTTCCACAAGACCTTGGCCTTGCATTTCAAACACACCCAGTTCATGGGTCGCGCCGAAGCGATTTTTAACGGCACGCAGTAACCGATGACTGGCAAACCGATCGCCCTCAAAGGTGAGCACTGCATCAACCAGATGTTCCAGCACTTTCGGCCCTGCGAGCAAACCCTCCTTCGTCACGTGACCGACCAGCAACAGAGCAGTGCTTTGACGCTTGGCCAGACGCTGCAGAGAGGCTGCACATTCACGAACCTGTGACACGGATCCAGGGGCACTCGACAGGTTGGCGTCATGCAGGGCCTGGATGCTGTCGATGATCGCCACATCGGGCTGTAAAGCCTCGATTTCCTCCAATACCAACTCCAGGTCTGTTTCAGCCAGGAGTTGAAGCCCATTGCAGTCGCCACCCAGACGCAGCCAACGCAATTTCACCTGCTGTGCCGATTCCTCAGCACTGACATACAGAACGGAGAGACGAGTCGCCATGACCGATGCGCTTTGCAGCAACAACGTGCTTTTGCCGATACCCGGATCACCCCCCACCAGCACAAGCGAACCCGGTACAACGCCTCCACCCAGCACCCGATCCAGCTCTGGATAACCACTCTCAAGACGCTGAATGGGCCGATCTCCGAGATCGGATATGGATGTGGAGCGTTTGGCCGCAGGAGCCACCTCAGAGGGAACAGGAGCTCGCCGACGCCGACCATCTTGCCTTGGTGATGATTGCTCGACCAAGGAATTCCAGCTGCCACAACTGCTGCAACGGCCAAAAAACTGGCGCGTCTGCGCACCACAGCTCTGGCAAACAAACAACGAGGAAGGTCTTGACACGTCGAACTATGAAGAAAGTTGGCTTTCAGTGAATGGAAAGGGCCTTCATCCACTTATCTGTAACCAATACTTGTACGAAATAATTTTTGATATGACGGCCACAGCCGCCAGCAAAGAAACCATTCTCGTGGTTGATGACGAGGCCAGTATCCGTCGGATCTTGGAAACTCGTCTGTCGATGATCGGCTACAACGTCGTGACCGCCAGCGACGGCACTGAGGCCCTGGAAAGCTTTGAACAGTGCAATCCAGATCTTGTTGTCCTGGACGTCATGATGCCAAAGCTTGACGGCTACGGCGTTTGCCAAGAATTACGAAAGGAATCGGACGTCCCGATCGTGATGCTCACCGCCTTAGGTGACGTTGCAGACAGAATTACAGGCCTGGAACTCGGCGCCGATGACTATGTCGTCAAACCGTTCAGCCCCAAAGAACTCGAGGCAAGAATCCGTTGTGTTCTGAGAAGAGTTGAAAAAGATCAGGTGGCAGGAATCCCCAATTCCGGGGTGATTCAAGTCGCCGATCTGCGCATTGACACCAACAAGCGCCAGGTGTTTCGCGCCGACGAGCGAATCAGGCTCACCGGCATGGAGTTCAGCCTTCTAGAGCTGCTTGTTGGCCGTTCCGGAGAGCCATTCAGTCGCGGGGAAATCCTGAAGGACGTGTGGGGATATACACCTGAACGTCATGTAGACACCAGGGTCGTGGATGTTCATATTTCCCGTCTTCGCTCCAAACTCGAAGATGATCCGGCCAATCCCGAGCTGATCCTCACGGCTCGCGGCACCGGTTACTTGTTCCAGCGCATCATCGATTCCGTTGCACCCGAAGGATCCTGAATTCAGCCCGGCCGCTTCAGCCCGGAGCAGACCACGCCGATCGAAGGCGGTTAGAAGACTCGTGATTTGGTATCGGCGTAACAGCGCTGTGACCAGCCTTGTGGAAACCGCCACAACATCCGCAAACGCTGCTGGCACCGTTGCTGAATCCGTTGGATTCATGGCTGGAACGGTCGTCACCAATGCGGGAAGCATGGCTGGACAAATGCTCCAACCGGTGATGGACCCTCTGCGTCGCTTGCAGAGCAGCGACATCGGCGATGACGGCTCGATTGATGACAAGGATCGGCTTTGGGTGGCAGTCGACGGGATGGGTGGAGATCATTCCCCAGCGGAAATTCTGGACGGCTCTCTTCAAGCCATTGAACGATTGCCTTTACGAATCCGGTTTGTCGGCGAAACCAAACGGATCAGCGAGGCAGCAGCAGGCTCAGAACGTACAGACAACCTGAACGAAGCCATCA
>WTGE01000075.1 GCA_011525445.1 Synechococcus sp. CO36386bin_37 | reverse complement strand
GAATAAGTGGTGCTCAGTAAGTTTGTGGGCAAAACTTTAATTCTTATACAGCTTCGATCCCTTCATGTTTTGGCAGGGATGGTCGTCGATGGGGTGGGTTCGCAGTGGACTTCAAGGTCTTTACGTCTCTGTGGAGTGGCGACGCAGTCATTGCGTTCCAGGACAAATTGAACTTTTTTGTCTGAAGACCGGTAAGCACTCCAATCATTATATTGTTCTGTAAGAAAGATTTTTCTGGGTGGTTTTGATGTCATAAACAATGCCTTTTGGGAATGATGTGTTTGCTTCTTATCTGTTCTTTCTATTGCCTATGGTTCTATTGTTCGACCAGTTGGCTCAAGATACGAGAGATGATCGCGATGGTCGCTGCTAACCGTTGACCCCTCTTTTGAGTTGTTTGCTGACTGTTCCGGATTTCTTTGTGGAGACAAGGTCTGAGTGACGATCGCGTGATGCAATCAGGACTCAGATGCATCATCAGAACCTTTTTCTTGTCATTGCGTTCTTTTATGGCTTGTTCCGGCCATGGTGGTGGAGGTGTTCTTCGTTGGCTTTCCTGTTTTGGATTCAGTGCACCCCCCTCTGCAGCTGATTGGAGTGGGCCCTGGTGATCCAGAGCTTCTCACCATTGCCGCTGTTCGGGCGATTGAAGCTGCCGATGTGATTGCTTATCCCGTAGCAAAGGAAGCCGCAGCGGGGATGGCGTGGACCATCGCCTCGCGTTGGGCGCGTGCTGATCAACGTCGCCTTCCTCTGATTTTCCCCATGGTGATCGAGGCTGAGCCGCGTGTCTTGGCATGGCGCGACGCTGCCGATGCGCTGGCGTCCGAAACGCGTCGTGGTTTTTCTGTGGTGTTGCTTTGCGAGGGGGATGCTTCATTATTTGCCTCGTGCAGTTATGTGCAACTGGCGCTGCGAAAGCGGCACCCTGATCTCAGCATCAAGCTGATACCAGGAGTTCCTGCAATTTGTGCAGCAGCAGCAGCGGGTGCTGGGTCAGCGATGGATTGGCCCCTCGCTATGCAACAGGACGAACTGCTTGTTCGTCCTTGCCCGGATCATGACCATGAACTGGAGTGTTTGCTTGACACAGCGCAGAAGAGCTGCACGGTGCTGGCGTTGATGAAGTTAGGGCTGCGATGGCCATGGGTCCGTGCTTGTCTGGAGCGGCGTGGGCTGCTTGAGCATTCTCTGTTTGCGCAACGGGTGGGTTGGCCTGATCAGGTCTTGGAGCGAGCGTCCAAGATTTCCGCAGAGGCAAAGCCTTATTTTTCTCTGCTGCTGATTCGTCAGCATTGGCCTGAGGTACTGCCGTGATGGAGAACAGTTTGATCTTGACACCGCTGAACTGGTTTGGACTTGTTCATCCCGTACTGATGATCTTGTTTGTTTATCCGGTTGTGGGTGCCACGATTCGCTTAGGAATTTTGGCGCGCGAGCGTCGGTTGGATCTTAATCCGATTGCGCCCACGGTGCCTGTTGAACACGCTGATCACGGCCGGTGGGTGACAGGAGGAATGGTGTTCGCCGTGTTGGTGGCGTTTTTGCACAACGCTTGGGCTGGCGGAACGGAGGCTGATCAGATGGTGGGTGTCCTGCTCGCGGGCGTTGGCGCGGCCGCGGCTTATGTGGCGTTAATGGGTGCCAAAGGTTGGATGCCAAAACTGTTGTGGGCGGGTGCCTGTTGGTTCACATTGATGTTGATTGCATCTCAGCCATCTCTCCTTGAGTGGCGAGAGGCCTTTCCCTCAAATGCATGGCAATCGCATTTCTGGGGAGGCTCGATCTTGCTCGCATTCATGCTTGGCGCCGTGGTGATGCAACGGCAGATTGCTCAACGACTCTGGCTGCGACGTTTGCACGTGTCGATCAACATTGTTGTGGCGCTGTTGCTTGCGACGCAGGCAATCACAGGGACTCGTGATTTGTTCATGCGTTGAAGCTGGAGATGGACAAAATGAAATTCGGTGATGCGTTCCGTTCAGAATCAGATTTCGGTCATTGATTCGGCTGATTCATGACTCACTTATTATTGATTTAATGGATGAAAGATAAGAGATCGGAAATGGGTAAGAAAGTGTTTAATCGAAGCCCTGGAACGGATTCCATCGAATCACCGCGACCTATTGGATGCTTCACTCCTTAGAACATCTATGAGATCTATCCCGGTCCTGATGGTATGGTTGATTTCACCCAGCGCATACATGAATTGAAGCCTTATATCACTTTCGAGAACTTGGACGAAGTTGTTCAATTGAGCAAAAAGATGGTTCTATCGTTGCCATTTACAGGATTGCAACCGACAGACCCCTCCCCCCACACACAATCAGGGAATCGTGGGTCTTCATGGATTCGCAATTGATCAAAATGATCGAGTTTAGTATAAAGGATCTAAGTTTGATGTGCTCGCTTGGGTTGATCCTTCAACTTGAGATCATAGGGTTTTGAGTTGCCTAACTGATCTGAAACTGCGCCAAGCTTTGATCATGAATTGATAAAGGGCTTGGCTAGCTCGCTGATTAATCTTGAATTTGATCGAGTAGGTAATGCTTGCTTCGTTAATCTGCAAGCCATTCAGGTGGGCCGTGTAAATTTATAAGGCAGATTAGCCTGTTTAATATTGAAAGTTTTGGTACTCATAACACTCGTCCAGTCGATAGTTTTGAAGGGCCTGATGGATTGATCTGGGTAACGATTGAAGGAGGCAACTCGGCATACGCTGAGCACACTCATCAGGCTCTTGGTGGTATCGCTCGTTTTGATTCTTCTGCCAAAACATTTGAGGTCGATCCCCAACAGCGGAATAAACGAGCAGGTGGTGTTGGATTGGGAGTGAGGGAGAATTCTGTTTGATTTCTATACCAGGAGAAGGCCCTGGTGCATTGGCCAGTAGATCAATCAGTTCGGCGGGATCCGCAGTTTTTCTCGCTGCCAGACATAAAAGAGCGTGGGATGCATCGTGTCGTTCAAGGGCCTGATGGAAACATTCCGTCTACACGCCGTGTGGCGGATGTTGCGGGTTGAGGCACGGGTTCATTGGGGTGCGCACGGGTTGTGCAATCAATCGCCGTAGCAGGGCGAGCAGAGCTTTGCCTTCCTGTGGTGCCTGCCGTTCAACCCAGCATCCTGGGCGGCAAAACAGCCATCGGATCAGTGCATGGCGCTCATGCTGTTTCAGGTGTTCCCAGTGCAGAAGGACGTTGGTCTTGGTTCGTGTTTTGAAGACAACGGGGAGGGCTGGCACCTCTTGGCACCAGCGAAGCTTGGAACTTGCCACCAATGGCAGCGCCGACTCGGGGTCGGAGATGCGAACGCCGCTTTCACTCAGAGCGGTGATCCAACAGCGGTGACGATGTCCACCGGCATCCTCAACCCAAGCTTCCATTGTCAGTTTCTGCCAGGGCGCGAGATCCTCAGCTGCAGGATCCCAGCAAGCCCGGATCGCCACAATCAAGCTGAGCAGGTTGATCACACCCCAGATCAATCCAATCGGTCGTCCGGCGAAACCCAGTGCTGGCAGGTCGCTTGCAGCTGCAAGAAGACCATGGAGGTTGGCCAGATTGAACAAAAGGAGAGCGACGAGCGGAAGAACCAGCTTTGTGCTGTAGCTGCCGCGATCACGGCGTTGATGTTTGGGTGTTACCAGGAATCCACCGATCCGTCCGATGAGATTGGTGACCACGGTCACGGTGAGGGGCACAGTGAGCACCCAGCCGGTTAGTTCGCTCAAGAAAGCGGTTCGCGAACCTCGATTCAACCAGCCAAAACTCAGAAGTTGGGTGCACCACAGCGGGAACAGCAAGGTCAGTGCGGCATTGCTTGTCAGCACAATCGGAACAATGCCCAGGAGGCCATAGCTGAGCGGCATCAGCATCAACACAAGCCTCGGTACGTTGTTGAACCAGTGCGTCACCCCCTCCAGGTAGGCGATACGTTGCCCCAGTGACAACCCTTTGCTGCGTATGGGTCCGCTGGGGAGCCTGAGGCTTTGAAGGGTCCCAGAGGCCCAGCGTTGCCGCTGATGGACGAAGTCGACCATGGTTTCCGCGGCTAAGCCAGCACTGAGTTTTTCCTGGAGATAAACAAGTTGCCAATGCTGACGCGTCAGATTGATTCCGGTGACGAAATCCTCTGAGATGGCTTGTTCCACGAAGCCTCCGATCGAATTGAGTGCTGTTCGCTTCGCGACAAAAGACGTGCCTGAGCAAACCACAGCTTTCCATCCATCACGCACCGGTTGAATCCAGCGGTAGAAACTTTCCTCATCAGAGAGCATCCAGTCCTCCATCGCCAGATTGCGCATGACCGGATCGGCGTTGAAAAAGGTTTGTGGTGTCTGAATCAGTGCAACCTGTGGCTCTTGGAGAAAGCCAATTGTGCGGTCTAGAAAAGTGCGTTGGGGAACGAAGTCCGCATCAAAGACGGCGATCAACTCCCCCCTGCAGTAACGAAGCCCGTGGTTGAGATTGCCGGCTTTGGCATTCACCCGTTCCGGTCGGTGCAGGTAGCGGCATCCAAGCTCGGAGGCCAGTGTTTTCACTTCATGGCGACCGCTGTCGTCGAGGACCCAAACCGTTCGATGGGGATACGACAAGTTGGTGCAGCCAATCAGGCTGCGTTCAAGCACATTGATCGGCTCTCCATAGGTTGGAACAAGGATGTCGACGCGTGGTGTCCAGCCACTTTCCGCCCAGCGCTGCTGAGTGTTGCTGATGGCCTGGCGGCGATCAGGGAACCGCCGCCAGGCCAGCCACAGCGGAACTAACCCACTGAGCAAGAGCCATCCCTCTGAGGCGAGAAGCAGCAGGCTGAGGGTGATGGATAGCCTGTTTTCGAGGTTGAGACTGGATGTCACTCTCCAGCTCAAATAACGGATGGTGAACAGGCTGATCAGTGCGATGAGGCTGCGTCGTTTCCAGATTGGTGAATCTTGTTCGGGGTGACGGATCAGCCAGAGCGGCCAGATCAGCAGCAACAGAGGCAACAGCGCATTCATCCAACAAGCTGCATCTGTTGATCAAGCAAATGAACTGCTGCAGCTGGAGTGTTCGCTCGCATGAGTTTCTGACGCAATCGCGACGCTCCAGGAAAGCCTGTGCAGGTCCAGCTCATGTGTTTTCTCGCAATCAGCAAACCGTGGTCTCCGCGAGCATCGATCAGTGCCAGCAGCTGTTCCTTGGCGAGGGCGAGACGCTCCTGGGTGGAGGGCGTGCTGGGGATGGGCCGACCACTGAGGGCTGCATCGATCTGGCCGAGGAGCCAAGGCGAGCCCATGCTGCCCCGCCCCACCATGACGCCATCGGCAGCGGTGATGCTGAGGCAGCGCACTGCGTCTGCAGGGCTGCTTACATCTCCATTGGCGATCACTGGAATGCTGAGGGATGCTTTAACGGCGGCAATTGCGTTCCAATCGGCTGCACCACCGAATCCTTGCTCACGCGTGCGACCGTGAAGCGTCAGCATCTGAGCTCCTGCTGCTTCTAATCGTTGGCACCAGCTCACTGCGAAATTGGCCTCACAGCCATCGTTCTGGCCACACCAGCCAAGGCGCGTCTTCACCGTGACGGGAATGCCCACCGCTGCTACAACCGACTCCACAATCCTGCAGGCCAGATCCGGGTCTCGAATCAGTCCACTGCCCCCTCCCTTACGGGCGATCTTGCGAACAGGACACCCCATGTTGATATCAATCAGAAAGGCTCCGGCATCGGCAGCGCGACGGGCTGCATCAGCCATCGCAGTTGGATGGTGATCAAACAGCTGCACGCCGATTGGCCCTGATTCATCCTGTAGCCCCTCCACTTTCAGACGTCCATGCCCCAGTTCGAAACTGGTGGCATTCACCATTTCCGTGAACAGCAGTGCATCGGGAGCCCAGCGCCGGACGAGGCCCCTGAAGATCCGATCGCTGACGCCTGCCAGTGGTGATTGCAGTGCACGGCATCGAAGATGTCGCTCGAAAAGACGTCCCTGAATCTTCAGCGGCATGGCCAAAGGCCGAAGACAATGACATTCTGCTCTCCTGCTGTTCGGGTCGTCCTTGGCTTGTCAAGGCGAGCCTGTCTGGCGAAGGATGGGAATTGTCTGTCGATTCGTATGCCTGCTTCCCCCTGGCCGCTCAGTCGATTGTTGTTGCAGCGAATATTGGACGACCGCATCAGTGATCGTTTTGTTGCCCAGCGGGTTTGGGAGCGCTTGGGGTATCAACCGCAAGAGGATGAGACGGTTTGGCTCGCCGGGCCTGACACTCCGGCTGTCTGGCGCGATGCTTTCCCTCAGGCCCCAGAAGTGATCAGCATTCGGCCGGCTTCAGTTCAGCTCACTCGCTCGATCGCGCGTGAGCACAAACAACTGCTGAAGGAGCAGTTGCACTTCGCGGGATACCGCATTGGAGAGCTTTACCCCAGGCGCACGCGTCGGGCCACCGTCGTGAATTGGTTGCTGGCTTGGCTGGCATCGAGGGAGCAAGTCCTGGCTGAGGAAGGTCCTCTCCCACCGCTTCTGGATCCGCCTGTCAACCCCGTGAACGGGCACCCAGGAGACCCACCTGTGACCTGAAAATCAGGCCTGGATGATCACTTTGGTTCCTTTGGGTGTGTTCTCAAACAGCCAGCGGGCTTGTTGAGTGGGCATTCGGACGCATCCGTGGCTTCTGGGGACACCAAACGCTTGCCCTGCATCCTCCTGCCACGGAGCGGCATGCATGCAGATGGCTTCGTTAGCAGTAATGCACATGGCGTAGGGAACGCCGGGAGATACGTAATTTCGTCCCCGCATGGTGACCGAGCGGTATTTGGTGAGCACGGAGGCATGCCCTGTGGGAGTCGGCGTTGAGGCTTTGCCCGTACTAACGGGAATCACCCTGACGGTCTGATCTTGCTGGTTCAGCACTGTGAGGGTCTGATCGGAGAGATCGACCACGAGCATTGCAATGAGCTCAAGCATGGCTGTGACGCTGAGGGTGCTGTCACAGGCGTAGCTGTCTCACGCGCGTCTCATGGGTCTCTTTCTGAATGATTTTCTATTTCCGTGAAGGGTCACCTCTGTACTGTCAAGGCTGTTCTTCTTGGCACCTGTCTTGGCTCGTCCGGTCGTCGCAATCATCGGGCGTCCCAACGTCGGCAAGTCCACACTGGTGAATCGTCTCTGCCGTAGTCGCGAGGCCATCGTTCACGATCAGCCTGGTGTGACGAGGGATCGCACCTATCAAGACGGGTATTGGGGGGATCGAGAATTCAAGGTGGTGGATACCGGGGGTTTGGTCTTCGATGATGACAGTGAATTTCTTCCAGAGATTCGCGAGCAGGCCAGCCTGGCCCTCGCAGAAGCCAGCGTGGCATTGGTGATCGTTGACGGTCAGCAGGGTTTGACAGCGGCGGATGAATCGATCGCGGAATGGTTGCGAACGCAGCGCTGCAAGACCCTGCTTGCTGTGAATAAGTGTGAGTCTCCAGAGCAGGGCCTGGCGATGGCGGCGGAGTTTTGGCGTCTCGGCCTTGGCGAGCCTTACCCGATCTCAGCGATTCACGGTGCAGGCACTGGAGAGCTGCTCGATCAGGTGCTCCATTTTTTTCCTCCCAAGGATGAGGACAATGATGAAGACGAGCCCATTCAGCTTTCAATCATTGGCCGCCCCAATGTGGGTAAGTCCAGCTTGCTGAATGCCATCTGCGGAGAGACGCGGGCCATTGTGAGTCCGATTCGCGGCACCACCCGAGACACGATTGATACGCGTATTGAGCGCGAGAATCGGCCTTGGAGATTGATCGATACCGCGGGAATCCGTCGTCGCCGCAGCGTGAATTATGGGCCGGAGTTTTTTGGAATCAATCGCAGTTTTAAAGCTATCGAACGCAGTGATGTCTGCGTCTTAGTCATCGACGCACTCGATGGTGTGACCGAGCAGGATCAGCGCCTCGCGGGTCGGATTGAACAAGAGGGGCGCGCTTGCGTCGTTGTTGTGAATAAATGGGATGCGGTGGAGAAAGACAGCCACACCATGGCGGCGATGGAGAAAGAACTTCGCTCCAAGCTCTATTTTCTGGATTGGGCTCCCATGTTGTTTACTTCTGCGCTCACAGGGCAGCGCGTGGACAGCATTTTCGCCCTTGCTGCGCTCGCTGTAGAACAGCATCGTCGAAGGGTCAGCACTTCAGTTGTGAATGAAGTGCTCAAGGAAGCCCTCAGCTGGCGCAGTCCGCCCACCACCCGCGGTGGCAGGCAAGGACGGCTGTATTACGGCACTCAGGTGGCCAGCAAACCACCAAGTTTCACCTTATTTGTGAATGAACCCAAACTGTTTGGTGAAACTTATCGCCGTTATGTGGAGCGTCAAATTCGCGAAGGATTGGGTTTTGACGGCACTCCGGTGAAGCTGTTCTGGCGCGGTAAGCAGCAGCGGGATGCTGAGCGTGATCTCGCTCGTCAGCAAAACCGCCCAGGCTGATCTCCATGGACTGGTTGCGACAGATTCCGATCGGGCAGTACGTCGATGGCAGTGCTGGGTGGCTGCGTCTGCTGGATCCTCGCCTCAAATTCGGGTGGGTCGTGATGTTCCTGCTGACTCCTGTGCTCGCAGGTCCGTTTTGGCGGCTTGGGCTCGTGCTGGGGTTGCTGCTGATTACAGCTCTGAGTGGTTTGCCGGCCAGGTTGTGGTGGCGCTCGTTGGTTTTGGTGCTGTGTCTTGGGCTTGCCCTGGGTTTATTGGCCATGTTCCTGCCGACGGGAGAGCCTGCTGCAAGTCTGTCGATTCGCTCCGCTCAGGAGCTTCAGGGTTTGTCTTTACAAACTCCTACCTGGGATTTGTTTCGACTCGGGCCAGTTCAGTTGGGGCCACTCCAATTAGGCCCACTGGTGGTGGATCGCCGTTCGGCTGAGTTGGGTCTCAACAGTGCAACCTTGATCGTCACCGTGGTGCACAGCGTCAATCTCATGCTGTTATCCACGCCCAGCGAAGATCTGATGTGGGCCTTGAATTGGTTTCTATGCCCTCTGGCGGTGCTGGGAGTCCCGGTTGATCGACTGAGCTTTCAATTGTTGCTGGCACTCCGTTTCCTTCCCCTTGTTCAGGAGGAGTTACAGAATCTGCTGCGTTCCGTGGCGAGCCGATCTGTGAATCTCCGTCAGCTTGGCTTCAAGGCCTCCTTTGGATTGCTGTTGGCAGTGGGTGAGCGTCTTCTCGCCAACATCCTGTTGCGGGCTGAGCAAGGAGCTGATGCCTTCATTGCCAGAGGGGGGCGATGGCTGCCCGCTGATTGCTTTCGACCTGTAGGGAACCCTTCAGCCTTGGTCAAAAGCCTCAATCTGATCTCATTTGTGGCCCTCATTGTGGTGGTGGGATTGCGAGGCAAGTACGGTGCTCTTTAATTCTTGATGGTCTGAGTTGTGGGAGCGGAGCGTTATCTCAATCACCCCACCTTTGGAATGCTTTATCAGGTGTCGACGGCTGGGGAGGGGCGTGATCTCTACGCCACTCTCTACGCCCAGCGCATGTTTTTCTTGGTGACACTGCAGCCAAGGGGAGCCCAGTTTGAAGTGATTCCTTATCAGGATGCTCGACATCATGCTGAGCTTCATCTCGCTCGTTGCCGTCGTGATCGCCTCGCAGACTTTGCCGACTGGAAGCAGCTGTTCGATCAAACCTTCATTTGATGGCATCCCGACCTTCAAAGGGTGAGATGGTCCGGGACCGCTGGGCAAAGATTCATGCTGACTGTCCTGAATCCGTCAATCTGCTGGCGGTCAGCAAAGGCCATCCCGCCAGTGCAGTGCGT
>WTGE01000238.1 GCA_011525445.1 Synechococcus sp. CO36386bin_37 | reverse complement strand
GTATCATTCTCACTTTCAATGAATAGTAGCTGAACTATTTTATTTTGCTTCACTGCAGCCTAGCTTTTTTACTGCGTAAGATTTGAAAAATCTGCGACCATTCAAGTGTCAATGCAACGATCGGTGAGGGGTGATCGACATGAAAGCGCTTCTTGGCTCAACTGACTCTGATCTGATTCGTGTTTTTGTTTGTGTCAATCGAGTCTCCCAATAATTGAGTTGAATCTTTTTCATTTCTATGCCCAGCAATGATGGCTCAGACAATCACTGCTCATCGTGCCTCATGCTCCCTTGCCGATGATCCAATAAATTACCGAACATTCATCTGACAGTTGTTTTTGGTCTTCACCCATCGGGAACGATTTGTGCAAGGCTTAACAGTTACGTGTCGACCACTTCTCCTCTGTCTTTATGCCCCGTCGCCCCCTGCTCGAGTTCGAAAAGCCTCTGATTGAGCTTGAGCAGCAGATTGAGCAGATTCGTCAGTTGGCGAGGGATTCAGAGGTGGATGTCAGTCAGCAGTTGCTTCAGTTGGAAACACTCGCAGCGCGAAGGCGAGAGGAAATCTTCCAAAACCTGACTCCAGCGCAGAAAATCCAGGTTGCTCGCCATCCCCACCGCCCAAGCACTCTGGATTTCATTCAGATGTTCTGTGACGATTGGATTGAGCTTCATGGTGATCGCCGCGGGAGTGACGATCAGGCTCTGGTTGGCGGGATCGGTCGTTTAGGTGACCATGCGGTAATGCTTCTGGGACACCAGAAAGGCCGCGACACCAAGGAGAACGTCGCCCGCAATTTCGGGATGGCCACCCCTGGTGGATACCGTAAGGCTCTGAGACTCATGGATCATGCCAATCGCTTTGGTCTGCCAATCCTGTCCTTCGTAGACACGCCTGGCGCCTATGCCGGCCTGCTGGCAGAGGAGCAAGGCCAAGGCGAAGCGATCGCAGTGAATCTTCGTGAGATGTTTCGCCTGCGAGTCCCCATCATCGCCACCGTGATTGGAGAGGGTGGTTCTGGAGGTGCCCTCGGAATTGGAGTTGCTGACCGACTCCTGATGTTTGAACACAGCGTCTACACGGTTGCCAGCCCTGAGGCCTGTGCGTCAATTCTCTGGCGTGACTCCGCAAAAGCACCTGAGGCGGCAGCTGCGCTTCGCATTACAGGTCAAGACCTACTGAGACTCGGTGTTGTTGATGAGGTGCTTGCAGAGCCCTCTGGTGGGAACAACTGGGCACCGCTGGAAGCAGGTGCGACGTTGAAGAAGGCTCTTGAGCGCAATCTGTCTGAGCTCTTATCCCTTCCAGAGCAGGATCTGCGAGATAAGCGCTACCAAAAGTTCCGGGCAATGGGGCGATTCATCGATCCTGCCGCGTCGAATACCGATTCAGCTTCTTAGGATCTCCCGGATCGCTGGGGCTCATTGTCCTCTGTACTAATTACCGGAGCATCCCGAGGCATAGGTCGTAGCGCTGCCTTGGCTTTTGCTCAAGCGGGATGGGATCTTCTGCTTCTCTCGCGGAGCCAGGATTCCCTCCAATCTCTGACAGCGGATTTGGCTCCCACGGGCCAACGCATTGTTTTCGAGGCTGTTGACCTCACTCAGCCTCAGGACATTGCACCGGCATTGTCTTCACTGCTCAGTCGGGGGCTCACCCCGTCAGTGCTGATCAACAACGCGGGTGCAGCCTGGACAGGTGGATTGCTTGAAATGCCTCTGGAATCTTGGGATTGGTTGCTGCAACTGAATCTCACCAGTGTGTTTCAAATCTGTGCTCATGTTGTCCCTGTCATGCGTCCTAATGGGGGATTGGTGATCAACATCAGCAGTCATGCCGCCCGCAATGCATTTCCGAATTGGGGGGCTTACTGCATGGTTAAGGCTGCATTGGCAAGCTTCACCCGCTGTCTTGCTGAGGAGGAAAGAGGCAACGGGATCCGAGCTTGCACCCTCACGCTCGGTGCCGTTGATACGCCGCTCTGGGATTCTCCCACCGTTGAGAGCTCTTTTGATCGGAGTGCCATGCTCCCTCCCGAACAAGTTGCTGTTACGCTTCTTCATCTTGCGCAACAGCCCTCCACGCAAATCGTTGAAGACCTCACTTTGATGCCAGCTACTGGTGCTTTCTGAATCACACCTGACATGACTTCTACTCTTCCAGCCATTTCAAACGGAACATTGGCTCCGCTCCACGCCGGAGTTCAGCCAGTTTCCCAGCGAATTCGTCAACGACTCATTGATCAGGGTGTTTCATTCCTGGCTAACGACAACGTTGCGGCGTTCATCCAAACAGGCGAGCTTGACGAACTCGAACATGAGGTGGCTGACAAGGTCAGGGATCTGCTCCGCAGCTTGGTGATCGACATTGAAAATGATCACAACACTGCTGAGACAGCAGAAAGAGTCGCTCGAATGTACTTACGAGAGGTGTTTAAGGGCCGTTATTACCATCAGCCGAAGGTTGCGAGTTTTCCTAACGTCAAGCAGTTAGACGAAATTTATACTGTTGGACCCATTACAGTTCGCTCAGCCTGTTCCCACCACCTGGTTCCGATCATGGGGAACTGCTGGATTGGAATTAAACCAGGTGAGCGAGTGATCGGACTTTCAAAATTCACGCGTGTCGCCGATTGGGTGTTTTCTAGGCCTCACATTCAAGAAGAGGCAGTGATGATTCTTGCTGACGAAATCGAACGGCTCTGTGCCCCCCAAGGTCTTGGGATCATCATTAAGGCCCAGCACTATTGCATGAAATGGAGAGGAGTTAAGGAACCACAGACCAGCATGGTGAATTCTGTCGTGCGGGGTGATTTCCGCCACGACCCCAGTCTGAAGCAAGAATTTTTTGAGCTTGTGAGACAACAGGAAGCCATGCTCAGCACCTGATCTGGGCTTGCTGCATGAGTCAGCTTGTGAAAAGGATCGGTTTTACGGAATCGGTCCTAAGACATTGCTCCTCGCTCTTTTGACCTCGTCGTCGTTACTGGTGACGACTAATATCGCCATGATTTCAGATCCTCGATTGTCGTCTTTGATTCGATAAGTTTTGTCACTTGGTGTTGCGATCAATTGCCAATCTCCTTGGTCCCGTCGTTGATACCAGTGAATCTGAACTGTCTTAAATTGCTCCCCATTAAGATCCAATTCAGTTCTGAGAAGCTGCCCCTTTTCCGCTTCTCCAACCAGGATGAATGACTTCAAACCTTTGATGGTTTGCTGGATGTGGCCCTCCTCTTGAACCTCTGTAGATATTTTCTTGTTGAGTATCTTGATTTGCGTTTCAGGATCTGCTGTTAATCCAGGCACGCATTGCAAAGTTCCATCTTCCAACTGACATCCGGGGAGCATTCCTTGCGCCTGAGTGGCTACTGGCCCAACACCCATCAATGAATAGAGCAAGACAGACAAAGCAGCCTTACGGTTCATGGGCGGTGGAGCGTGATCTATGCAACTTATTGCTGATCAGGTTGGTTGTCATGGATCGCATCCACAAGTGCTCTCACTTTGTTGAGATCTTTCACCCCTGCTTTCACTTCCAACCGGCTAGATGCATCAAAGCCATGGGGTTTGATGCAACAAAGCAGTTCCGGAACCCATTCAGCGCTGATTCCTCCGGCTAACCACCAAATCGTGCTGGGTCTGAGTTGTTTGTGGAGATTGTTCAACCAGCCGGGATCGATTCGATGACCTGTGCCACCTAATTGATCAGGGTTCCAGGCGTCAAGCAGGAGTGCGTCAACCTGAGCTTCATAGAAATGGAGCACCGCGAGATCCTCTTCTGCTCGCAGTCTTAAGGCCTTCCACCATTGAATCCATGGATATCTCTCCTTGAGTTGAATACAGCGTTCGGGTGTCTCTTCCCCATGAAGTTGAACAATGCTGGGGGTTCCTGAGCCATGCAAGGCATGGCTCAGGATGCTGTCGCACGGGTCAGCGACGACCCAGACGCGGTCAACGTCTGAGTGCAGTCTTTTAAGCGCGTCGAAGATGGCGCGCCGAGAGTGCTCTTCGACAAAGCGTGGCGTGATCTGCACTCCGATGATGCCAATGGCCTGCACTCCCATGGCCGCGATGGAACAAGCTTGAGACACGTCAGTGAGACCACAGATCTTCAACGCGGTCGCCGCTTTGGTCATTGGATCGGGGATCTCGGATGATTCCTTTCTAGGATTGATTCATCGGGCCGAGGCAGTGCCCAACGGAGGTGCTCATGGGTGGAGGCTGGCAGCTGATGCGAATTCGCGGCATCCCGCTTCGGGTCCACCCCAGTTGGTTCATCATTTTGGTGCTGTTAACCCTTGCTTTTCAACAGCAGGTCTCGCTTCTTCCAGATGCATCCAATGCCCCTTTGTTGAGTTGGCTCATTGGTCTGTTAACAGCAGTCTTGCTGTTCGTCTCTGTGCTGCTGCACGAACTAGGCCACTCGCTTGTCGCACTCCGAGAGGGGGTCAAGGTCAGCAGTATCACTCTGTTTGTCTTGGGAGGTATCGCGCGGAGAGAGAGGGAGTGTTCAACGCCGATGGGAGCGTTCAGGGTGGCCGCCGCTGGTCCAGCTGTCAGTCTTCTTTTGGCTGGGATGCTTTTCGCGTCTCAGCATGCTGCCTCTCATGCCAATCCACTCCTTGGAAATTTGGTCAGTCAGCTTGGCGCACTGAACCTCTTCCTGGCCTTGTTCAATCTCTTGCCTGGCCTTCCTCTCGATGGTGGACTGATCCTGAAAGCTCTTGTCTGGCAATTCACAGGCAGTCAGCGCAAAGGAATCCAGGTGGCGACGGCCACGGGGCGTTTTTTATCGCTCACCTTGATCATGCTTGGGGTCTGGATTTTTCTGCGTGGTGGCGGCTTTGCTGGTCTTTGGTTTGTAATGCTCGGTTGGATCGGGATGGGTGCATCTCGATCCGAGTCGCAGACCTTGGCTTTGCAGCAGCTTTTGATCGATCTGCGGGTAGGTCCTGCGTCTTCGAAGCGTTTCCGGGTTATGGAGGCTGATCAGTCCCTGAGAAGTCTGAGTCAGTTGCGCCTGCGAGGTGCTGGGTCAGAAGATGATCTGTTGTCCGATTGGGTGCTCGTCTGCCGCTTCGGGCGCTGGGTGGGATATGTGACGGATCAGCCCCTCAATGATTTGCCTGTCCAGTACTGGGACCAACAGACGGTGGGAGAGCATTTGCGTTCGATCGATGAACTCCCTTCCCTTGGAGAATCAGAACCACTCTGGAGAGCGGTTCTGGCGATTGAGCAGAGCGAACAGGGCCGATTGCTCGTGACTGGTGCTGCAGGTCTACCAACAGGAACACTCGACCGCAGCGATGTCGGTATGGCTGTTTTGAAGGGAATGTCCCTTAAGTTGCCGCCTCAGCTTCTTGAGGCCTCCAGGCGTCGTAATGACTATCCGTTTGGGTTGCCACTGCTTCAGGCGGTCACTTCATTGCGCGCTTCAGGATTAATCCACGAAACCTCGGATTCCTCAACTCGGTAGGCAGCAGAGCGTTCCCTGACCTGTTCTTGTTCCAATGGGCTGATAGGCATCATCTTCCAATCGAGTCCAGGCCAAAGTTCCATGACTGCTTCCGTTAATGCTGTTTCAACACTGGTGGGGGATGGAGGCAGGGGATCCCAGCTGGGTGGGGCTGTTCCAAAAATCTCATGCCAGAGTTGCTTTGGAGGGTTCAGGGGAATCTCGCCATGTTGGAGAAGATGACCCCGCTGCCAGAACTGGGCACTTCCAATGCGCTTTTGCCCTGAAATATCCACCAGATCTGCTGCAGTAGCTCTTGCGAAACAGTTTGGGTTTTCAGCGAATGCTGGATCAATGCCTTGACGAAGTTCAAGACCGAGTCGCTTCAAACCGGAACACAGCCAGGTGTTCACGCACCGATAGGCTTCGCGTCGCTTACGCGGCGGGTTTGGCCAGATCAGTGCATAGGTCAGGCTTCCACCATGGAGAACAGCGCTTCCGCCGCTGGGGCGTCGAACCAGTTGCAGGTGTCCGTCTCTCACCAGTCTGTTCCAGTGACTGGAGCCTCGTGTTTGGTGACGACCGAGTGACAACCATGATCCGTTCCAGAAGTAGAAACGAAGAACCGGGCCTGGGTTGGATGAGCTCTGGCAATGCTCGAGTAACAGGGAGTCAAAAGCCATATGCTCTGGCCCCTCGCCAGCAACTGCTGGAATGAGACGCCCTGGTCTTATGAATTCAGACCGGCAAGATGCGGGGATCGACATAGCCGGAATGGAGAGTCTGGATTGGTTGCTGATTGTTCCCTTGGGGCTTCTTGCAGGGGGGTTGGCTGGTTTGCTGGGGATCGGAGGGGGATTGATTTTTGCCCCCTTGCTGCTCTGGATGGGGTTGACACCCCATCAGGCTCTGGCGACGAGCACTTTTGCAATCGTGCCGACAGCGATCAGTGGCAGCTTGTCCCATTTTCGCGCTCGGTCAGTACCTGTTCAAGCGGGATTGGCGATTGGAGCCGCTGCTTTCATCACGGCATTGATCTTTAGTCGTCTTGGACTGTTGGCTGCTGGATGGCATCTTCTGGCGCTTCAGTCGTTGCTTTATCTGGTTTTGGTTGGCACCATTCGCTCCCATCCCCAAGATTCAGGATCAGCACGGCAGCGGAGGTATTCCATCCCAGGTCTGACGGCCGTTGGAGCCCTGGCAGGATTTGCAGGTGGAATGTTGGGGTTAGGAGGCGGTCTGGTCATGGTTCCAGTAATGGTACGTGGTTTGGCTGTTCCGATTCGACTTGCCATCCGTTTCAGCACGGTGGCTGTGGCCTGCTCCACTTCGGCTGCTTCTCTCCAGTTCCTGTCGGAAGGACGAGGGGAACCTTTCATGGGCGTCATGTTGGGTGGTGTGGCTGCCGTGGCTGCTCAGTGGAGTGCATCGCGATTGGATATGGTCAAAGCGGATTGGCTTGCTTGGATGCTGCGCGGTCTGGCGCTGTTTCTCGCTTTGGATAGTGCTCGTAGAGCAATTCAGTTGTTCTTTGCCGGTTGAGCCAGCAATGGTCATCCCGATGCGTGGTTGAAAGCGCAATCCACCCATCAGGTTCACAATGAGACCCATCGCGGAATCCCCAAGGTTTCGAACCAGACCTTGGACCTGCCTCGTTGCATTCTGTTTTAGGGCTCGTGGGAAAAAGGCTGACTCGTCTTCCATCGAGACGACAGAGCCAATCACTCACGCTCAATCCATGCTCTGATCTTCATCAGTGCCGGTCAAGAAGGCTCCAGAACGCAGCGTCTACTTCATAGCCGATGGTTGCGGCCATCTGAAGCAGATTGCCTCGTTGTGATTGGGGAAGTTTCCTTCCCAGGTGATCGAGAAGAATCAATCGATGCGTAATCCAAAGCTCCAGGGCCTGTGGATCAAAGCGAATACCCTCGCTTGGACTGAATTGATGGGGCACCAGCATGGCTACGTGCTGAATCAGGCTTCCGCCAGTGCGTTCCAGAATCAGGGGTAACCAGGGATAAGTGGCATCAGCCCTGAGGGCCCAAAGTCGGGGCTCCGGGCATTCGCTCAGTTCTCTGGGGTCGTCAGCATCCAGAGGCCAGTTGTATTTGATGGTTAACACTGCACCATCGTTCAAGAGGTCTGGGAGTTCCCGGTTCATGAACGGGTTCAGGGGCCTGAGATCCAGTGTCTGAACAGCATCTGCATCGATCACGAGGGGTTGCGTCCGACTTAGGGCATCCATAAGGGTGTGACAGGCCTTTGCGAATGATGGCTTGCGGAGGGGGTAAGGAGAAAGAATGAGGTGGTTTTATGAATCCACCATGGTTAGCTCGATCTCTCAAGCTGAAATTTTGATCGCCTTAGTTGTGGCTGCTCACGCTGGCGTGCTGGCCATTCGTTTGTGTGTGAGCCTGTATCGAGCTTGATCAGACGTGCTGGTTGGGTGATGACCTCTTGCCCTCCTGTCTCGCTGCGTTAAAAGCGAAGCATTTCAAGGCAGTTTCATTGCCCACACGACGTCATTTCAGAGCATCTCATCGTTCTCCCTCGGAGCCTATCGATGCAGTAACACGGGCCGCCCTGATTCAACATCAGGGCGATAGGAAGGACATTCTCTGCAGCAGCCTTGCCTTGGCTGTGAAGGTTGGATTGATCAGTCTTGGCGGTGTGAGCCTCGTTAGGCTTTCGATGGCATACCAGGAGCGTTTGGATCGTCATGGGGAGCTTGCAGCTGTTGTCGATGTCGAGACCAACAAGCTTCTTGGTCTCCAGCAACGGTTCGATCGTCTGTTCACTCTTGGCGGAAGAGACCGGTTGATGGACGAACAGGATCAATGGATTGCTCCCAATCGTCTGAGGATTATCTGGCGCTGATCCCTCGCTCCGTTCATTTATTCTCCAACGACACTCGAGAGGTCAAACTGGAGTCAATTCAAGACTGGTTTCGATGGGAACCCCCGGCACCGTTCTGATTACCGGAACCACGTCTGGTGTGGGATTAAACGCCACCAAAGCATTGGCGCGTCAAGGGTGGACTGTTGTCACTGCCAATCGGAGTCCGCAGAGGGCGGCCGGTGCGGCCGATGAGCTCTCCATACCCCGCCATAGGCTTCAACACATCCTGATGGATCTCGGTGATCTTGATAGTGTTCGACGCGCCGTGGAATCTATCTCCACAGGGATTGATGCTCTTGTTTGTAATGCGGCGGTTTACGAGCCAAGGTTGAAAGAGCCAAAGCGCTCACCCCAGGGTTATGAGCTTTCGATGGCTACCAACCATTTGGGTCATTTTTTGCTGATTCAGTTGCTGCTGGAGCGGTTGAAGGCTTCGAAGCATCCCTCTAGACGAATTGTCATCCTTGGCACTGTGACGGCCAATTCGAAGGAACTGGGAGGAAAAATTCCGATTCCAGCCCCCGCTGATCTAGGTGATCTTTCAGGTTTTGAATCTGGCTTCAAAGAACCGATCAGCATGGCGAGTGGCAAGTCCTTCAAGCCAGGTAAGGCTTACAAGGACAGCAAGCTCTGCAACATGATCACAACTCAGGAATTGCATCGACGCATTCATGACCTCACTGGGATTAGCTGTACATCTCTTTATCCGGGGTGTGTTGCAGATACACCTCTCTTCCGCAACACACCAAAGGCTTTTAAGACAATTTTCCCTTGGTTCCAGAAGAACATCACAGGCGGCTACGTCTCCCAAGCCCTTGCTGGAGAGCGGGTCGCCATGGTGGTGGCCGATCCTGATTTCAGTCAATCAGGCGTGCATTGGAGCTGGGGAAATCGTCAGAAGAAAGATGGCAGACAATTCAGTCAGGAACTATCTGACAAGGCGACAAATCCGGCTGTCGCCCGTCGGGTCTGGGAATTATCAATGAAGCTTGTTGGTCTTGAGTCAGTCGAACCCTAAGAGGTCGAAGATTTCCCTGTCTTTCAGGGAAATGGCTTCCAAAGGTTCAACATTGTTGAGCATATTGCTGGCCAACCTTATGTATTCATTTTGTA
Organism: Synechococcus sp. CO36386bin_37; assembly: GCA_011525445.1. Next base: position 305 of record WTGE01000238.1, on the reverse strand, counting down.
CAGCCTTTACACCCTCATCATTTTCATCCATTTCAAAAATGGTGCATTTTTTTAAACGGGATCGGCGTATGGCATCAACATCCTTGAAATGAGCCATCGTGCGCAACCCAGTGCGCTCATTGAACTTATCGATTTGATCTGTATCGGCTGACCGGTTGGCCACTACTCCACCTAAACGCACTTTGTAGTTTTTGGCTTTGGCTTGAATCGCTTGCACGATCCGATTCATCGCAAAGATCGAATCGAAATCATTGGCCGTCACGATCAAGCAGTAGTTGGCGTGCTGCAGCGGTGCGGCAAAGCCG
>WTGE01000184.1 GCA_011525445.1 Synechococcus sp. CO36386bin_37 | reverse complement strand
AATATGCCAACAATAGATTGACTTATTAATCAATTAGTGAAATAATTATGGGAGGGAATGTGTTCACGAATTACGATGCTGACAAGAATAAGTTGGATAAAATCACTGGCAAGCAGCTGGCAGCAAGGAATATCGCGATTGAGGAATGTACATTGCTTGGTTAGTTTTTAAACAGGTATCAAGTGACCTAGCACCACATCTACAAGGAATTGTGGATGGATTAGTTGCAGAAGCACTAAGTGACGAAGAGGCAAATGTCTACCGACTGGATCGCGGCGATGAAGTGAAGGCCATTCCATTCATGGTTTTTAAATCTCGCGAAGTGAAGAGGTCACCAGTAAGAGAGGGATGTTTATGTTTAAGACGAACAAGATAATCATTCCAATATTTAGGTAAGACCTACTATATGCGGAACACAAGTCTGTGATTCTGTATATAACCTTTCTGAACAGACTCGACACTTTATGGAAAGCTAAGGCTACTGGTCTTGAAGACATTTAATCAGACACTTAGTTGAACACTATCACGTGGTGCTTAGCCTTTCTTTGACCATTTGCGTTTATTTTGTAAACCCTTGAACTGAATGCACCACTGATACAAGATCGTTTTTATAAATATCCATAACAACAATCACAGAATATGGAACAATCCTTTGTTCGGTTTCAACAAAGACGCAAGGCAGACATCTGGATCGGTGCATCAGTGCCTGCTGAGTCCCTCGAGATGATATTAGTGAGTTTTGCATTTGTTGGGTTTATGAGAGAGGTTTGACAGGCCTCTCTGTATTGGATAGGCCTCACAGAAGAGATTGTATGAAATCCTTTCAGTGCTTTCAGTGTTATGAGAAAGAGAACAAAAATACTTGGATTATGATTGTGTAGTTTTCTACTGGTAATTATCCTTTTACAGATGAATGGGTTGACGATTGATTAAGGGTCTATAAGTAAAGAGTTATCAGCAATGCAAGGGCTATTAGATGCGATTCTGCGGACTTAAGGGTCAGATGGCTGAGAATAACTTTAGAAAGAATACTTTTCTCTACATCCAGAGTCTCTATCAATCTTTTCGACATTAAGTCGGGATAATAACTTTGAACGGTTATCTATTTGTTCAGGAGTGACATTATCCCAATCAATAAGCCGGTATGTCCTCATTGCTTCGTCGTTCAGTATCTTCGCTGATTCTGCTATGCATGCTCTGATCTTGACCCAGTCTTTGTTAACAGGAGCCTTCTTGGCATTTAAGCTTGCCAAATAAACACAAGCAGCAACTAACAAAAGAATGATTGGTCCTGTAAGTGATTTCATCTTATTCGATTCATCGCAAAGGAAATTACAACAGATAGAATGACGCTACCAATGATCGAGATATGCAGGTCAAGAAAGAAGTTAAGAGCCAGAAGGATTGCTACAAAAACGACGAGTTGCTTGAAATAAGTCATGAACAAAGATTTTTTAATTGCATTTTACCGACATATCAGCGATGTGCAATCAACAGATAAGCGGGAAGCAACCAGATGCACTCGAGAGTTGACATGGTTATAGGAGCTGATGGCTGATACCTCAGGACTGCGCTAGAAAGGGTTTGAAAGGTGCTCTCATTTTTTACTGACACGGCAAGAATGACTTACCTTCACCCCTATGTGAACAAGATGTTGGAGAACCACCCTTATGGAGATACTTTCAAGGAGATTCGAGATTTGGCTCGGTATGTCGAAGATTACGTGCCACCAATTCCTGATCCAGAACAGGAGGAACAAACAAGGGCACAGAAGATATTGTATTCCATTCTGAATTTCATACTAAGTGCAATCGCATTATCTGTCATAACAGGTTTGAGCGAAGGCGGGGTCAGAGGGAGGCGTGCTAATAGACAGGAGAAACTACTCAAATATTATGAGCAGCTAAATCAAAAGCTATCAGGACTGATGGATGTTCTCGATTGCTCCAAGGATTCAATATGGCTTGCAACATACATGGTGGAAGAAGGAGCTCCAGGTTGCCCATCAGCAGTTGGTACCTTTGAAGAGTATTTGGAAAAGTGTGCATTGAATCCATGATGAAATCAACCTCAGATACCAAGCGATCCATGAAATTTATAACCTCCGTCAAACTTATAGTTGTTGTCGTCTCTCAGCTGTTCAGTCTTGCCATTCTCTATTTCGGAGGGATGGTAATAAATTGGTCGTGTAGCAGCCTCATATGCGATGACATAGGTTTTTGGTGGTATGTCGGTGGTCTAATAACGACGATCGTACTTCACACATACTTGGCATTTAGAGTCGGCGCAAGTAGAAGACGCAACGGTTGGTCTCGGCGGACATGGGAACAATAGGGATGATCGTATCTATTTAAGGGACTTTGGGGTAAAGGGTTTTAATTAGATTGGTAGTCATATTGAATTTCAAGTGAATAATCATTCTTACATCCTTTACGCCTGGCGCGATAAGGGCCAGAATTCATCATTTCTCCGTTAGTGTGAATCAGATTCAGACCCTCCGTATAAGAACAAGAAGAATATCTTGGCTCCATCAGACCCCGAAAGGATTGTGATCCTGAATGAGTTTGAGGACGAGATCAATTCCCTGGATTGCTTGGACCGGCTGAGAGGGATGGCCGACAGCGTCAGCAAGATGAGCTCACCTGACTATTGCCATGAGACTCTTTGTCGTGAGGTAATGGTCTACAACTGCCACCTAAGTCTGCTTTCTGAAGTAATCAGCCTGCTCAGTAACGGCCCCAAAGGGAACCTTCTTTACTGATTCGAGGGTTTTTCGTAAGAGATCAATACAACACCACTTGCGTTTACCTCATGACGGTCGATATTAATCTTGTAGAGAAACTGATGGATGCCAAAGATAGATGTTGCAGAAAGCATGAAGGGAAGAAGCAGAAGGTAATACAGTAAACAGCAAAGCAATTGAAGAGGAGTTGGAGGATGTCTTGATCGACATCACCCTCACCATGAGCATTGACGATTTCGTGAAAATGTAGTGTATGAATGAATTCTTAGACCCTTCTTCCATCAGCCATGAATGGCAGACTGACGCCCACATAGATGAGACCTTATTGGACGAGAGTTCAATGAAGATCCCGTCTCTCCATTCAAAGTATCTGGATTGTCTCGCCATGATCAGATAGCAGTTGCGTCAATTGGAACGCAAGAAGAAGTCAATTCACGCTGCTGAACGAAGATCACAACGACATCGTCGATCACCTAGAGAAAATCAACTACAACATCAATAGAATGTTATTCTCGAAAGGCAACGCTATTCGCTGGAGAATATTTAACGCTGGATTATATCCCTGAATATGGTGTACTGAATCTCGATATCAACCACCAGCGTAAAGTTGATTCAATTCATACTGAATCCTATCGATCTTAGAGTTCTGTTCTTTGACTCTGTCTTTCCAGCCAAGGGATTCGAAGTAGGAGAGACGAGCACTCTCCCACTTCAGAGCAAAGTCAAGTCGTTCAATTGGTGAGTATTGAACTGCCATTCCACTGACCCATATAACCTTTTCATGCTAACCATATGATTTAAGCAAACAGAGGCTATGTGTGCGATTCAGTTTCGTAATAGCCGTACAAGGCTACGGATTCAATGATCCATTTTCAAGGAGTGTGATCTAAATAAACTCAAATTATGCGTTCGTGATAAGCCATATTGAGCAGTCAAGCGATGAAACTATATTAGGAAATGCGGGAGTGTATGCTTCAGTATATTGAGCAATTAAAGGGCGAGTACGATCAATTAAGTGTTGACCCATCCCTTAATAAAGCTCGAATCGCAATCCGCAACGAGATCAAAAGCACCAGGTGCATCCTTGTGGAGGACCGGATGGTTCAGACCTGGGACAGTCTCTCCGCAGTCTACAATCTTTCCGATGATCGATCCGACAGACATCAGGATGAACTAGAGGAACTTCACAGAATGTCTGACTCGAACCATCAAGCTTGACCTCGTTTGGTCTTGTCCAGACCGGCAAACTCAGAGCAATGTCTTGGTCTTTGACCACATCAATCGACTTATCGAACTTTGATTACGCCCGATCAAACCGGTAATCATGGATCGTCTGCTTGTGACTAGAAGCCGGAATACGATTCAGAATATTGATTGCAATAATTATCTTGTTCTGATCCACCACTCTGGGTAGGTAATGAAGGTTGCATCCATACAGGATAGTCTTCCTATCCTTTGTTCCTGAGGTCAGTCAGATCCACCTTTGGGAAGGCGTCATAGAGATTCTTGTCCGGATGCCCCACCTTTTGGACTCACGCCGGATGTATGGGCTTTGTAGAGGAATTGGACGACATCACCTTTGCCTCGGTCGGTGACAGAGGTCAGTGGCTTTGCACCAAAGATATTCCGACCTGCGGCAATGTTCTGAATGCGGACCTTATGGAGGGATCCCCTAGAACTACCTTCCGTGAAATAGGTCACAGAGTGAAGGGTCTCTCGAGTGGGTTGTCACACCTGCACTTGGCATATCCACAAACAACGCAAGCTGCTGCCCCTTGGCTTTCTTCTTGATCCGAGCCATTCGCCGCCTGACTGATTGGCTCATCGCTTCACCACCACCATCTCCACCACCGCAGTCACCAGCTTCGTTGTTGTCGTTGTCGTTATCAGGCTTGTGATGTCCTGCCCCGTATCCGAAAACACCACCCAGGATGGTCGTTGAGGTTCTCCTCTTCTTCTTGCACTTATTGCAGTCGCAGTCGTCGTTTTTGCACTTCTTCGACTCCCCTATGGACTGAGCAGCACCTAAACCACCATCGTCTGTTCCTCTGACGAAGGGTTCCTCATAGGCATAGCCATCACTATTGAGGCCTGTTTGCCCCGTGATGTTGCATTGGTTTCCACAACCAGTACCGGCATCTACTCCACCTCTGACCTTCACATCATTCTTAGCTGTCCTAGGAACACAGGTCTTATCTTCTCTTGAGTAGACATACCCAGGAGCACACTGGGGTAGGTCGGGGGTAACTCGTCTCGCTGCTTTCCTTGATGCCTCGTTTAGAAAGGCATCTTTGATCGTATTTCTAATGTCTTGGTTAGCAACAGCATGAGCGACGGAGTCAAAGGTCGATTCATTAACTCGTACTGACTCTTCGTGAGTCGTTCTGGCATTAGCCAACCCTGTATCGATGTACTTCTTCAGTGCCATAACCCCCAAATGGGGATTTGAGGTATTTAGATCTCTTCTGCAGACAGTTAAAAGTCAGGCCTCGCTTTTTGCAACGAATATCAGACTCCGCAGAAAGCCATACAGCAGCCTTAGAGAAGACACCAGGCGAACAACGTGACGGCTGGTGCCTATGAATATGGATAACCAAAGAAGCAGTCTTCTGGATAGGGAGGTTTTGCATCGCCAGTACAATACTTTTGCCACATCTTCTGCCACTCAGGATCATCCATGTAGGAAGTGCTTGAAGTGCTTAAAGCTTTAGATGCGGAGAATGTATTTACCTTGTCAGCGGTGATGAAGTAAGGATTTGCCCCTATCCAAGAAATACACCCGTCATCCGGCTGACAGAAAATCAAACCATTTACTGAGAAGAGAGTTGCATTATCTGCATTCTCGTCAGACTTCATTGATGCATTGGATTTGTATCTTGTAAACTTCACCTCAAGTTGACCAACCTCATCTTCATCAAGCAAATTACCAACACCTTTAGCGGCATGCTTATGCTTCAGGCCAGTTCTACCAATTAACTGGTCATTCTTGTCGAAGCGACCGTTTTCATTGGAGTCTAAGTAAACACGGAACTTCTGACGCTTACCTTTGTGCTTATCGGTATGAAGTATGAATCCATTGATATCCAGACCTTTGTGGTCAACGTCAAAGGTGTAGTGGTGATTTCGTTGATTAAATGCGATTAAATCGTCTTCTGTTATTTCTTTAGATCTACGACGCGCCAGATCAATGAAACCAGCGTTGATATTGGAAGTGGCAATCCAAGCACCTTTGGCAGTAGCCATAAAGCATGATGTCACTAGCTAGTTCATAGCAACGGCTTCGTAAAGCGTCAATAACATAATTAGAGACTCCAATATTTCAGTCAGACAAAGCGATTGCTAGTCTTGTCAATTCAAGTTCTAAAGGGGTGACTAAATATCCATGATGACCAATTTGAGTCAGATAAAGAGGGAGGCTGGAGTCACATCAGGCAATCATGCAACTAATATTAATACCACCAATCGCCTATTGATGGATCAACTTGAGCGACAATATCGCCAGCGGCATCCATGAAGTTCATTGAAACAATACTGCCGGTAGCAGCTACAATACTTTGCGAAATGCCATCAATGTCCTCGGAATCTCTCATTGATGCGTTGGATTTTGGTTTCTTGAATTTCACCTCGAGTTGACCAATCTCATCCTCATCAAGGATCCCACCAACACCATTTTTAGAGTGCTTGTCTTTTAGTCCGGTACGACCAAAGAACAGATCATTCTTGTCAAATCTGTTGTTTTCATTGGAGTCTATATAAACACGGAATTTGTGTCTTTTGCCTTCGTGTTTATCGGCATGAAGAACGAAACCATTAACATCTAAGCCGTTATGATCGACATCAAACGCATAGTGATTCTTGCGTATGTTCTTTGATTTATTCTGTTTGCGCTTGGGTGAGCGTAATGAAGCAATCAATATATTATCATCAAGACTCTTGTCGTGACAGAAGCTGGCTAAGTTAGCCCAACATGCAGCAGCAATTACAAAGGACATAGTGAACTTTGCGTCAATGTCAATCCGGTTGTAGCAACGGCTTCGTATGGCGTCAACAAATTAAATAGACACTCCAACATCTCAGTCAGACAAGGCGATTGCTGGTCTTTTTAATTCAAGTTTTGTAGGGGGTGACTATATATGAATGACGTCCAATTAGAGTCAGACGAAGAATGAAAAGTACCCTACGACTCCTTGAACTACTGAGAGAAAGCCGTGAGTTCCCGGACTATTTGGATGCAACCGACAAATCACGTCTAGACCAATCCAGAATTCAGCAGCAGATAAGAGTTCCTGGTGTTGCAGGACAAGGATCGACCCCCACACCACCCCTTGCGATTCAGATGGACGACCTGGGAGGACCCCAAGGCATTGCTCGTCTCCGTAAGTCGCCACGGCCAGAAGCCGAACTCAAGCGGCTCATCTCTCAAGCCGAGATGGAGAAGGACTACGACAAGGCAGCTCGTCTAAACGACTTTGCCTCTGACTTCCAGATGCATAAGTCAGAGATCGGTGCCGGACTGAGGCAGAACTACAACGACCTCAACACGATCAACAACAACCTCAGAGCTGCTCCCAACGGACCCACAGGACAACAGGACTACCTCCCACCCCTACAGAGACAGCACCCGCAGCCGGTGAAGGGGGAAGTCGAACGATTAGGAAGAACGCCGATAACTTCTTCTCCATCTCCCGGACGACACCAACCAGTGGTGGTGATGGAAACATTAAGCTCCCTTTCCAAGACTTGGCGTATCACGCAGGAGGCAAATCAAAGCTGGGTTCTCGTGACACGTTGTTGCTCAGCTAAGCCCAAAGGCTCCAGACCCGAGTTGATGCCATCAAGGGAATGGGCAGAGATGACAAGTAGAAAGCCAAGGATTCTCTTCAACCCCCAATGGGCGGTAGTGATGGCAAGACCTTTTCTGACTTCATGTCAGACCCCGAGCAACAGACGTGGAATGGCGAAGTGGTTGATGCCACTGATGTCCTCATCTCAGACGTGGAATAGGAGACAGGTGGTCTGACCAAGAAGGGCAAGAGTCTTTTGGAATCAGCAGGGATCCCAGAAGTAGCCTCACTTCGTTTGTAGCCACAAAAATAGGCTCGCAAAAGCAGGGCTAATGTTCTGTGTGATTGTTCTGCCGGGGTGTTTTCTGGAATCACACTTCCTTCCCTGCTTATCTCGAAGGTGATTATTGTATTGCTTTTGGTTAGTATGTTGTTCAAGACATTGTGTTGGCTTTGAATCAATATGACTGCACTAGAGCCTCTTAATCAAACTCATATATGCGGCGAGTTAACTGTGATTGGGACATACGATCACTCGTTCCCTTTCGTTAAGGCTACGAAATTTCTCCAACCCGATCCACGGTAATGCCTCTCCATCCAACGCTAAATTAGCAAATACATTCCGAATGCAATCTGCCTCGTATTCTGTCAATCCCCAATGCTTGCCTCCAGGCATTCTGTGACCTTGCTCATAGTAGACGATATCACCTTCTCTGCCAGTTATACTCAGCCAACGCTCTTCATCATAGCCCTGGGTTGTCGTTGAAAACCCATAAAATATCCAATCATTGCCTGGAGGTGAAGGGTAATTTTGTGCTCTGACTGAACCAGCAACGAAGGGAGTGACAATACAGGCAAATGCGAATACTGCTAAAAATGCCTTGCCCATGAAAGCCGCTTTAATTATTAAATATTAGCGACGATTCAAAGAGACGGCAAAACCCTGCTTTTTCTGGCAGGGTTGTGTGTGAGGTTCTGTCGGGTGATGGATAGCGACAACAACGCTACCTACTTTTTCCTTGCGGCCCTTGTGCAGCTCTCAGTCTGCTAATGACTTTGGCGAATAGAAACTGTTTATTTTCCCGCCCGTGTGCCTGGTCCGTAAAGCAGAAGCGCAGGAGCCGCGGCGATTGGTGTAGCTCCTATAAACAATAAGCCCAATACATAATCATACGAAACCACTGACCGCGCCCAGGTGATCCATATCAAAACTCCTAAAGTAATTCCCAGTGCGCAGGATAATTTGTCTGCTTCGTGTATCGGACCACGACGCCATGCAAAATTAAGGGCGATTGCTGAAAGTAAAAGGCCAGGAGCTACAAAAGGAAGCGTATATATAAGGATGAGAATCCAAATCCAATTCACAGATTTTACGGAATTGACTTTATGCACTCTATTTAAAGATGCAAAGGGTTGGCCATGTCCGATGCACGCACCATCTCCGGAATCACCGGACCAGTTGATGATCTGCTTCAACGCTGTTTGTAATGTTGGTCACAAGGCTCAGAAGCACTGCGATGACTTGCTCTAGAGGCCCCTGTCAAACAACTGGTCAAGCCAATCCAGCAGTAGTTCCTCCACCACTGGCTCCCCTCAGACTGCTGAGGACAACGGAGACCAGGTGGCGAAGGACTGTCAGAAGTTGCAGTGGATGAGTGGTTGATACATGTCAGTCGCTCCCTCGGCGGCATCCGGTGTGAGCGCTTTGAGCTTGCCCCCTGTCGGCTCCCTCAATGGAGAGTGTCCCTGGACGAACCGAAGGATCTGAAGGCACCCCCGGTAATCCCCGAAGGTGCCGAGTGGAAGCACTGGCCTGTTAACGAGCAGCGTTCGCCTGCTCAAAGCGAACTTGTCTCCGTATTGGCTTTGCTCGATGGATCGGGCATGGCCAGTTGAAACCTGCTATGCAAGGTCATCGCTTTAGCTTTATGGCCTTTCCTGATTCTTTCCCGAAGACTTACACCTGTCCTAAGTGCGGTAGCCAAACCTATGAGATGGGACAGATTCGTGTCTCTGGAGGTTTCTGGAGCAGCTTCTTTGATGTAGGCAACAAGCGATATAACGCTGTTTCCTGCACGGAGTGCGGCTACACAGAGTTCTACAAAAAGACTGTCTCTGGCATCCAAAAAGTGTTCGACTTCCTTGGCTCAAACTGAAAAAAGAGGTCTGACATTGCCTGTTTGGTCAACGAAACCCGGGAATCACCAAAAAGTGGCACCATAGGCACTCGGTACCACTTGGGAGTTCACTTTTTGCGGCAGTAGCCAGCGCCAACATTCATCCAGCCAGACGGACAGGCTTCACCATTGGTGGGCTTCATCTCGTAATAAATGGGAGACACACAGGTGGTGCCCAGGGTGT
>WTGE01000019.1 GCA_011525445.1 Synechococcus sp. CO36386bin_37 | reverse complement strand
ATCTTGCCTTGTATTGAACAGAACCTGCGACGTCCTTTTCATTTCGTCTTTGTGGGATGCAGGCAACTGCTGATAATTAATTTGATTGTTTACTAAGATCAGGTCTATTCGGCTTCGTTTAGATAATTCTCCTTGTTTGCACCCATGGCCAGTACCCGGCTGCTAGGTCGTCTTGCACTCTTGTTAATAAATTTGATGTAATGTAAATAGATAATTTTTCTGCAATTGCCACAAGCTCGTCGTTTGAGGTGCAATTTGAGACGTCCGCTCTAAGCTCCGGCGTGGACTCAATTTGCGCAATAAATTGTGTTAAGTTTTTCATCTGATTTGAAATCTCAGTATCATTCATCACATTTTTTCTGCATTCAATCAATATGCTGTATTTCTTTCTTTTATTCATGAGTGTTGGATGAGTGTTTGCTTAGTAACTCAGAAGAAAAGCCTAATCTTGACAATGCATCGCATCTAATCTTTTGTTTTTTGCATTTGATTATTTATTTGTTTCTCTGCTGCGTATACGATTTATTCCGTATATTGCTAACAATACGTTCGGTTTTAATTCCCTGCATCTCGTATCACATTGCCTGGGGGGTTTGTGACTCGAGAGAAAAAATGTCAATCGCTATGTTTTCGGAAGTTTGATGGACGAAATAGGACATGGTTTGCAGTGCGCGTGCCAGGGCTGTTTTAGCAATCTGTTTAGAGTCATCTTTTGATCTTTTTGAAATCGTTATTCTTGATTTTGTGATTAAGGGTGTTGAGGTTTTTGTATTTTGCTCAGGGACTTATGTCCGTGGCTGTATGGCAGTGTTTCATGTCTTCGATTCGATCTAATTGATTCGAGATTCGGTAATTGTTTACTCATATTTAGAATAATGTCTCATTTTTTTAATGGTTACGTTCTAGATGTATTGCCGAATTTTGGAATCCGGTCCTAATTGTTTTAGGAGGTTGCGCGTCGCATCCGGCTTGATACGGCTTAGTTTTAGACCTGCAATAAACGTAAAGTGGAAAGTGAGTGGCATGGCAAACAAATCGATGAGAATAGCCATCGCAGGTGGAGGTCCCAGCGGCCTGACTCTCGCTTCCATACTTGGTCGTGAGGCCTCAAATAAAGAGGCCTTCGACATCACAATCTTCGAACGAGGCGCCGCTGACCGTGATCAAGGATCTGGTTGGGATGTAGATGAAGCGGGCCAAACGGCACTCATTCGAGCCGGAGTAGAACTGAAATCAATTCAACGACCAGATAGCGATCGGCAGCGGAGCTATCGAGTCGACGACATGGATCAACCGATAGCCGCTTTTGGACTGCCTTCGTCTATCAGCAAACTTGGGTCGATTAAGGAGCAGCTGGGATTGTTGGCTTCGCCCAGCCTTGAGACCGAGCGAAAAAAGATGGTCGATGGTCTCACAAATGCGCTGTCTTCCAATACAAAAATATTCTATGAGGCCTACATTTCCGGTTTGGAGCAGAACGATGATGGATCCATCGAGGTCTTTGGCCGAGATGGATCCACGCTCGACGGGCGCTTCGACGTGGTCATCGACGCTTCCGGTTCCAGTTCATCGCTTCGCTCTACTCGCTTTACTCATGAGGTGGAGGCTCGTTACACGGGCACCAGTTACGTGCAAGGCCAGATTGATTTACCGGAGCAGACTCTCGACCCCGGGATAATAGATCGCATCGGTGAGGGGACTCTGAACCTCTACGGACCCACACAAGATGGTAAAGGTACCCAGTCACTCAACTTTCAACGCTTTGGGGCCGATCCATCGAATCAGGTGACCACCGCTTGGATTGAGATCCACACGCATAGTGCGAGTCAACTGAAAGAGGAACTCGGATTTGAGGGGATTTACGAAATGACCCGAGACCCAGCTGCGGTTCAGCGGGCGAAGGATTTCGTTAAGCAGCAACTATCGGGGTTTCCCGAGCAACACCAAACCCTATTTGACTCGATCGACGGTGCAAGGGTTTTGACTTTTACTATCCATCCAGCTTGCGAGGAGGCATTAGAACACACAACGCCAGATTCGGAAGGACTGCCCTTCCTGTCCATCGGTGATGCACTACACGCTCTTCCCCCCTGGAGTGGAATGTCAGGAAACTACGCCTTGCGAGACGCAGCCGACCTCGCGACCTCACTGATCCAACAGCAAAGAAAGGATTGGACCCCGACCTCGGTCGCAGCTTCGCTTCGTGGCCACGAAGTGGATTTTATGCGGCGCACGGACAAAAAAAGAAAGACCGTAGATCGTAGTCCTGAATTAGGGGATTACATGGACTCGACAGACTTCAAAGATTTTGTATTGGCCGCAAAACTTCTTGGCAAACCACCCCGAGACGAGTGGAAGACTGAAGATGAGATTGATGTGGCGGTCATGGCGGAAACCGTACGCTTCTTCCTCATACTCAATAGCCTTGACAACTACGGAATGCGGACAGCTAACGAACTGACGTCGGTGAATCGTCGATGCCATACTTCGACCGAAGAGTCCGTCAAACTTGCCACTTGATCTAGGGCCACTCGCATACGTTGTGCGTCATCGTCCGCCGACTCCCATGCCGGCCGTAGCCACGGCTCTAAAGCATCTGCTCCTCTGTCCAGACCGGCTGCGGTGACCTCGCTGTGGATTTCTTGCTGGCGGGTGAACTCAGCATCGGCCACGGGACGTGACATCACGTAGACAGATGCCACTGCCTTCATGACTGCTACCTCTAGACGTATTTCTGCCGCTCACTCTGAGAAAGCAACTGCTCAACAAAGTGCGAGAGCTTTCCAAACTGCAGATCGAAACAACCAAAAGCAAGACAGCTTCTGGTATTGGGGTTGTTGAACCTGCAGATGCTGAGGCACGATTCGAGTCATTCCTCGGAATGGATCTGAACAATCTTCGGAATGTCCTGTTTCAGTGCGGCGGCTTGAATGTTGATCTCATCCTGAAGTTGCAGGCCATCACAGGCCTGGTGGTTGTCACTGAAAGGGAGACTTCGGGGAATCAGCTAAAAACAAAGTTGCACTCATCAAAAAGTTCGTCAAAGAGAACACTTCTCATGAGTCAAAAGCAAAAGATGCATATTGCTGAGGCTTCTGTTTTGTACTCAGAATGGTTTGATACCCTTCGGGATATGAAAGACGTAACAGAACCTGTTGCGAAGATCATCTACCTGAAGGACTTGATGGATATGTAAGACAGGGCCAAGTCGCTCTTAGCGACAGACGACCTGAATGGTTTCTCTCTGCAGGAGATGAAGACCGTCACGAACCAGCCACTCCATAGCCATGTGCTGATGGCGAATGCTGGAAACAAGACAGTTATCTGAGCTTGGCTTTTTACTGGACTTATTCTTTGCTAATCCCCTGCACACCAGTCGATCTCAGCAAATGCAATCATCTCTGGATGTAGTACGAAGTTGGTAGTCCAACGACTCCCGCATAAAAAACCAATGCCTTGGCAGCTTGTGTTCCAGTGTTTTCGCAGGTATGGAGATCATTTTTAAAAGTGGTAGGGAGGACCTCCCCTTTCACAAAACGTTTGGTGAGTCCCGTCGACGGAACTTCGCAAAGAAGTTCTCCTTCTTGAATGAGTGCAGCTCCTGGCATGTCATGGGAGTGAGGTTTTGACTTTGCCCCCGGCTGGAAGAGAACTGTTTTTACAGTGATGAGTGGTTTGCCCTGGGGATATTCGTACTGGTCTCCTTTCCAGGACATGGATGCCTGTAGTAACACTTCTGAAGAGATTGGCTCAAGCTGCTCCTCGACTTGTTCAGCGCTCACTCTCTGAACACCGCAACTGATTAGGCACAGTGCTGTAGCGGCAAGTGTTGAGCGGATCATCGCTTCTATGGTTGGGCCAATAACTTAATCCCTTTTGGTTTGTCATTTTGGTGCAACAACACGATTAAATTTTTCATTCACAGTGATGGATGCCTAATAGCAACACTTGCGGGACGGGCATACACGTCGATGAATCGGGTTGATTAACGTGAGTCTATTGTTCTGTCCTTTGGTTGATAATGTCATCAGCTTGTCTGTAGATTTATACGTTCTGTATTGCTTGCTTGGTTTCCTTTGTTCATCATTCATAGTCAAATCCAGTCACAGATTATTCTTGATTGAGTCAGATCTTTGACCTCGGCATCGTGCATTTTGAGGATGTAGCTCTTCCGTGAATTTTACTCACGCGAATTCAAAATGAATGACCTTCTGATTTGGCCCAATTCTGATGTTGTCATGATGACGGGCGTTCAAACAGCGATTTACGGTGCTTTATCCGGTAGCAGTATTGGCACTGGCATTCAGGTGAGGATTCTTCATCTTGATTCCGGACAGTACTGGCGGCCGGATGACACCTTTGGGGAGGCGATCGACCATACAGGTTTTGTTGTGAGTGCAGATGGTCATTGGCGTTTGATGGTTGAACCACAGGCTGCTGGTGCTTATCGGGTGGAGGTGTCGGCTATCGATTCAGATGGCACTCCTGTTGTGGCCAGTTCTGAATTCAGTGTGATTGGTGAAGATTTGAAGAATCCCTACATAGATGTGACAGCAGAATCAATTGATTCCTCTGGTAATGATTTATCCATGACATCTGCTTCTTCTGAAGAACCCCCGTCATTGGGATTGGCCAGTGCTGATGGCTCCTCCAAAACATTCTGGGAAGGTCGTCAGGGAATTGGTTTTTCCATTGATTCACAGGGACAATGGCCGAGTGATCAACGTCTTGAAGCCGCCTTGCTCGAAGTATCAAATCTAGGATTTGACACAATTCGGACTTGGGGTACCAATTCTTACACTGGAAAAATACTTGAGACCATTGATCAATTAGGACTTGATCTGAAAGTTCAGGCCGGAGTTTATATAACCAGTAACAACGACCCGTTGCAATTAATAAATGAAGCTGTTGATATCCTTCAACCTTATGAGCAATATGTTCTTGGGGTCAGTCTTGGTAATGAACAGTTAGCGGATTGGAATCCAAATGCTCTTGAAGTATCCGATGTCCTTCAGCATGTTGAGATGTTTCGGGCGCTTAGCGACTTGTCAATTACATACAATTTTTCTGGTGAAACACTCAGGTCTGACAGTAGTTTTTGGAACCAGCAGGGCGCAGATCTTCTTCAATCACTTGATTATGTGAATGTCCATTCATACGCAGGTTTTTTTGATAATCGTTTCAATCCAGAATGGACACCTGAGCTTCAAATGAACGTTTTAAAGCAAGATGAAGCGCTGTTTCGCTCGATTCTTGATGGCTTTGATCTTGCTGATACTCCATTAATTCTCGGTGAAACTGGATGGCAAAGTGGTGGCTATTCTGAAAGTGTTACTAATATAGACAACATGGAATCTTATTTTCAGAAAGTTAATCAATATATTGCGAGTGAAGAAGCGCAGTTTGATTCACTGTTTTATTTTAATTTTAGCGACGAGTCTTGGAAGGGAGGCGATGATTTTTGGGGTATTTATAATGAAGGTGATGAATCTGAGGTAGGAGTTGCCAAGTTTGATGCGAGTTCTAGCTTTTACTCAACACAGAATTTGGATATCGAACCCACGAAAGATCTCCCTGGCCTTCGTTTGATCTCCGATTCCGGTCGCGCGCTTCTATTGATTGATGACGCTACTGGACAGGCTTATGTGCAGATAGGCGATGAGGAGCCACTTGCCATTCGACGTGATGACAATTATTGGCAAGGTGGTGTTCCTTTGCAGCGGGGAGAAGCTGAACTGGTTGGTGCTGCGGTCGATGATCTGGGAAGAATCCGCGTGCTCGATCGTGGTCCATGGGGGGACTTCAATTGGATTGTGGATGAAAACGGCCTATTCATTGGTGAAGAGGGCCCCGGTGTGATCTCCAATGCAAGCAACGAGCTTCTGTTTCAAATTGATCTTGACGAGAATCAGGTGATTGGGCCTGAGGAAGTTGTCGAGCTCGTTGCTACGACGCCCGATCCAGATGTGTCCAGCTTCGGCTTCATCTCTGATTCCGGAAGTGCAACGTTGTTGGTTGACGAGGACACCGGACAGGCTTATGTGCAGATAGGCGATGAGGAGCCACTTGGAAGTGGATGAGAGGACAATTATTGGCAAGGTGGTGTTCCTTTGCAGCGGGGAGAAGCTGAACTGGTTGGTGCTGCGGTCGATGATCTGGGAAGAATCCGCGTGCTCGATCGTGGTCCATGGGGGGACTTCAATTGGATTGTGGATGAAAACGGCCTATTCATTGGTGAAGAGGGCCCCGGTGTGATCTCCAATGCAAGCAACGAGCTTCTGTTTCAAATTGATCTTGACGACAATCAGATGATTGGTGCGGTGGATGTTGTTGCTCCCTTTGAGGATGAAGCTGTAACGAACGAAGAGATCAATCCTTTTGATCTGACAGGATTCTCACAGGGCGAATTTGTCTCAAATATTGGTTTCAGTCATCGAGACACCACTGATCCGATTGTTTCCCCTGGCAATGCGAACTTTATGCACGCCCATGATTTCTTTGCGAATACCAGTACTGATGAGAATTCCACAGTGAGTTCGTTGTTGGCGGCAGGTACATCTGCTGCGCAACCGACCAATAATCTCTCGACATATTGGGCACCGAGTTTAATTAATGAAGGAAGAGATGGTCTAGGTGGTGAGTGGAGTTACGTCACACCGTTATCAACATCGATTGCCTATTACAGCGTTGTTCAGCCCAACGACCCGAATCGTCTGGTCAATATGCCAGTCGGAATGAAAATGATTGCTGGATCGGCCCGTCCGAGTGAACGACAGTCGAGAGCACAGGTGTTTTGGAATTATATTGGCGAATCGGCTTCTTATGACCACATTCCTCTTGGTGATCAGTGGCGAGATCTGCCTCTTCAAGCTGTTGTTATATTTCCTGATCACTGGAATGGTGAACAACTTGATAGCAGTGATCATAAAAGCCATCTCAACTATGGAGCTGGCTCAAATGAGCATCCCTTATTACTACCTCAGCTCCAGCTTCAACTTCACTACGGCAAAATCGACAATAACTTACATCTTGTGAGTTCCGATTATATGAATCTGCCGGAAGCTGGGAGTGAGCTTTATGAGCGGCTACTCGATTCAAGTTACGAAGATCTAAGTTTCCGAAATAATGAGGAGGGTTTCGCTCCTGGATGGAGTTTACATGCCGATCACATTCATTTGCCCTGGGAGGAGGTGGCTCCCAATGGAGAGCTGGTGGATGGGTTTTTCAGGCGAGAGGAAGATGCTCTGCGACTTCCTCTGTTTGCCGGGACCGATGGTGATGCGGTACGTCCAATTCCTACGGGAATCACACAGCCCTATTCCACTGAACTCGCTATGTTGCCTAAACTCGGCACTCCTGGTGATGATTTGTTGATCGGCACTTTTGATGCTGACCGGCTTGAGTCAATGGAAGGTGACGACACATTGGTTGGGGGATTGGGTGGTGATCTTCTCATTGGTGCCGATGGTGCCGATCGGTTTGTTCTGGAGAGTATTGAGGACTCAACTCTGGCTAATCCGGATCGAATCGTTGGATTCTCAGTGGATGATCGATTGGATCTCAGCTCCTTAGGTTTGGAAGCCAATTCTATTCAAATTAATCAACTGAATTCAAGCACCTGGAAAGTAGGTTCTTTCGGAACTGATCTCGCAGTTGAAATTCAGACTGGGTCCATTAGCCTCGATCAAGTGCTTTTGTCATGAATGCATAAAGATCACTGATACTATGCTCGTGAATAGCTTTGACTTCCTCAAACATTGTTTGAAATAGCATTGAACAGGGTGATCTTTAGTTTGTTTTAGACGATTTTTGTTGTCCTCTTCTCTGTTTCAGAGCTGAGGACTTAACAGTATGAGTCCTTATTCTGTGATTTTTAATTCTCTAACTATCTTTATTGCTTTAACAGACAACTTCAATTGTTGTTTAATATGTTGTCGCTTACACTCTTGTATAAGCATGAAACGATGTGGTTGGTCTTGTTTCATTCGTTGTTGATTGACTATGGTTACATGGGGAACATTGAAGTTGTCTTTTCTGATTCTTGGCTTCTTGGCATGGATGATCGCTTTGATTTTGTTGCTGAACGCCTCCGTAGGATTTGCACTTGGACGCATTATATTAAACCGATTTAGTCTGTTCGATGATTTCATCAACCTTCTTGCCTGTCCGGGCATTTCTCTTATGACAGGAAAGCTTGCCCATGAGAATTCAGGTTTTACTAGACTAAACATCCCTTGAATGAATTAATCGTCAGCAAAATTTGGTTTTTCTTATTGACAATAATAGCAAGTTGGCTAATTTTGAATTTTTTCAATTGGACAAGAAGGTCATTGGTGATCTTACCGGAAACTTTGCCAAAAATATATTTTGGATGTTCAATGTTCGGAATGATTTTAAACTTTCAATACAATGCACTGTATATCTATTGTTGTTCATCGTCCAGTTTGGATTGTTCTACGGACCAGGCTCGTTCAAGCGCTTTCACATTGGCCTTCCGTTGTTGTGTTTCAACGATGAGGTTGCTTCTACGCTTGGCAAGTAACCAGCGAACGAGCGACACAAGAAACCAGTAAGCAGTGGCAAAGAGAATACTGAAGTAGACGAAGCGCATCTTGTCGCCAATGATTGCTGCTTTCATGTTCTAATGCAGTTTGGCTTGAGTTGCGCCATTTTTGTGCGGTGTGCTCTTGTCCTATGTGTGTAGGTTTGGCGTGAATGCAATCGTTTTGTTTGCTGAACGTGCCAGTCATCGAGAGTGGTCTGCTCAAACTTGACCGATATGCACTAAAACCGTTTTGATAGGTTGGGTTGTGATTTCTGCCGTGCACGATGATGCCTTGAAAGCCTTGGTGGCTGACGTGGGAAGTGGAATTGTCATTGATGCTGAGCTGCTTGAGGGATGTCCTGTAGCAGCCCATGAACTTGATGAGATGGATGCTACACAGGCCGCTGAAGTTGCATCCCATATTTTTTTAACGCTGTTCGAAACCAAAGTCTCTCAACAGGCTGGTGATCGTGCGGAGCCGGAGGAGGGTGAATGGTCCGGGACGGTGAACGGATTCAAGTTTGAGATTGAGAGAGATGATCTTGGTGACCTTGTTGCCAGTTTTTGTGAGTTGCCTCCATTACGATCGTAATCTTGACACAAGCGTTGACACTCAAGGCCCGATTGGCCGATGAAGCGGGCTAGGTCGATGTATGCGCATTGAGAAAGTAGAACAGATTGCAGCGTTGCTAATCACTGCAGCTCTTGTTATGGGTAATTTTTTGTTTTTTACGCCTTGGAGAGATGGTCATGATCCTCGACAGCGAAAACAAACATTATTTAAAACTGACCAAGAAGCGTCTTTGATCAGATTTTGTTAAGGGGCCACGATCCTTTGTTTTGTTATATACCAGCGATGCGTTAAAATCTGTTCAAAATTTCTCTCCTTATGGAAGACTATACTGTTGCTATAGGGGCAACGATTGCCTTAATTGTTCTTTTCACTGTTCCGGTTGTTTGGCAGTTTTTGCAGCCTAATGATGATAATTTTGGGGATATTTCACGAAGGCCAAGAAAATAATTGAAATATAATGCTTTTTATTTTTAAATGATTTGAATAATGGGGATTGCATAATGTCCGCATTTACTTGGTCTTGATATCAATTTCTCCCTCTGTTAAGTATTCATTGATAATTGGCGATTCATTCCCCTCTTCAATGGCTTTAATATCTCTCTCAATATTTTCAATAAAGGTTTGATTCTTATTCTTCTTAGCAATTTCGAGTACCTCTTTGAGTCGACTGAGAAGCTGATCCGAGTTTTTCATGAGCTTTTTTTACTCAGCATTGCGCATTTTATATGAGTCCTCATGTTTCGATACATTGCATGTTATGAATTTCGACGAGTCCTTTTTCTCGTTTCGTGACTTTTTGGCTGAACTGTTCTGGTTTTAGTTGAACTCTATGCG
>WTGE01000276.1 GCA_011525445.1 Synechococcus sp. CO36386bin_37 | reverse complement strand
CGATCGAGATGGGTGGAAGCCTGACCGTCACCACCCGTCTTGTCAGCAATCCACCGGATCTGTCCCACGGACCTCACTTTGAGGGACCCGCCTCGGCACTGACCATTCCGTCACGCCGCTTTTATGCCGTGACCGGGATCCCGGTCAAACAACCGGGCACCGTTCCCTCGGATCTGGCTTATCTGGACTCCCCGAAACTTTCACAACTGAGCAATCTCTCAGGCAACATCAGCCTCGCTGCCCAGAACGCTTTGGCCGCCATGATCGACTACATCACACGGAACTACGGTTACAGCCGGATTCAGGCCTACCTCATCGCCAGCGTTGCCGTCGATCTGCGGATCACACAACTCGTTGATGTCCCCAACATGGGAGTGACTGCCATCCTGCCCTTGGACATCTTTGTTGGGCTCGACTGATGGCTAGCCTCGCGTTGAAGATATCGGGGCAGTTCCTGGAGTGGGTGCCTGCGTGACAGGCACAATGCAGAACCAAGTGAAAGATTCCGTTCGCACAGAGTTTCCCGAATGGAACCTTTGAAGTCTGGAAGACGTTCCGCTTGCTCCCTGAAGATGTGCGCTGCTAGAGGCTATGGCTGCATTGAATGACACTGAATCTCTTCACTCAGGTCATTTTGTGTACACCATTCACAGTGTGGTTCCAGCTGATCAGAAGCAATCATTTGAGAACTTTCAGCGCCAAATGAACGAGGAATGCCTCAATTTCGAGGGGTATCGTGAGCAATCCATTTCCTTTGAGGAACTGGACGACGGAGAGCGTTTCACAGCCACAACGCGCATTGTGTTTGATTCGTTAGGGCAGTGTTTATGTTGGCTGGACAGCCCTGAAAGGCGGCGGTTGCTGAATCAGGCTGAATCGTTAATGAATTACCGCTATCGCGCCAGACTTGAGGCCGATTCCTTTGATCAGTGGATCCGGATGAACCGGTCTGACAAGGTTCCTGTCTGGAAAGTGAATCTGTTGGTTTGGCTGGCGCTTTACCCATCCGTCATGGTGTTGATGCTGTTCGGTAATTCAACGCTGGGGTCTCTGCCGTTACCTCTCAATATGTTGATCAGCAATTTCATTACGGTTTGGCTGACTGGGCATTTTTTGGTGCCTTGGTTGAGTCGTCTCTACACGAAATGGCTGCAGACGCAATCCATTCGTCTCACCTGGCTCGGTATCACTTCAGTGGTCGTCATTCAGTTGCTCTTGCTCCATCTCTTTTCACATCTACCGGGGATGTCCTGAAATATCTCAGGGCTAGAGCACACGACGTTGACGTTATTCCGAAGATTGGCCTCAACTCAGCTTGATGGAAGCTCCGTGGGTCACCAGTCCGGTGACCATCAACAAGGTTTGTGCACAGGCCCTGGAGAGTGCAGCTAAGAAGGAGGGCACAGAGATTGAGCTCGGTCGCTCGTCGTCCCTCCTTCATGGTTTGCACGTCAACCCTTCGTGAGACATTCGAGGAGGCGATGAGCGAGCATCTCAGGCTCTGAAAGCATCACATCCTGGCCAGCAGCCAAGATGCTTGTGGTCCCACCCAGCCGCTCGCCGAGCCGTGCATGACACAAGGCGGCCTGGTGCGCATCTTCAAACGTTGGCCATGGGTGTGGCACGGTTTCAGGCCGCAAGCCACTGCAGCGACACCCTGCGCTGACGTGGACCGTCAAGCTCCACCAGCATCACCTCCTGGTACTGCCCCAGTTGCAGCTCCCCATTGCTGACATTCACGATGACCTCATTGCCGAGCATCAGGGCCTGCAGATGGGCATGGGCATTACGCGGTTCGTTGTCCGGAATGCCAGAGCGCAGCTCCAGATCGTCATGTTTCCAGTCCGCTCCCGGAGTGGCCTGCTGGCTCAACCACCGCTTCAGATCCATCAGCAGCCGTTCCTCCATTTCATTGATGATCACAGCAGTGGTCGTGTGCTGGCCTGACACAACGACGGCGCCATCCCGTTCACCATTGGAGCGAACAAAGCGACGCAGTTCCGCCGTGAGGGGCAGACATTGAAAGGATGCCTCGGTGCGAAGGCTCAGGAGCTGGGATGTCATGGCGTCATGCTGGCGTTGAAAACAACTGCCTGGTCAACCCGAGACTGCACGAACACCGGAAGACGAGAGCAAGACGTCGGATGATGACGCCAGTCTCAGCCCACCATGCCTCTTTCGGTACAGCGACTCATCGGTCCTTGGCGACCGGGTGACCTGGATGGATTTCTTGCGTTAGGCCTCAACAATCTGATTCAGATCCTGTTGATCGTCAGCCTGTGCCGGAGCGTTCTCGGCTATCCGGATGCTTTGCTATTCGGCCAGATCCTGCCTGCGGCAGGGGTGAGTCTTCTGGTTGGGAATCTGGCCTACACCCACTTGGCCAGACAACTCGCAGCCAGCGAGCGCCGTGACGACTGCACCGCCATGCCGTACGGCATCAATACGGTGAGCCTGTTTGCCTACATCTTTCTCGTGATGCTTCCGGTCAAGCTGGCGGCGCTGAACGGGGGGATGACTGAGGCTGCTGCCATCACTCGCTCCTGGCATGCAGGGATGGTGGCCTGCATGGGATCAGGGCTGATTGAAACAGCAGGCGCCTTCACTGCAGACCGATTGCGACGCTGGCTCCCCCGTGCGGCCCTGCTCTCCACCCTGGCCGGTATCGCCCTTGGCTACATCGCGCTGGGATTCCTCCTGCGCACCTATGCCCACCCTGTGGTTGGCCTGACGAGCTTGGCCGTGATCCTGCTGGGCTATTACGCCAAGGTGCGCTGGCCCATCCCCACGGGGCTGATGGCCGTGCTTCTGGGCATGGTGCTGGCCTGGAGCAGCGGATTGATCACACCCTCTGCGAACGCCTGGCAGGACAGCCTTCGAACCATCAGCTGGCATCCGCCAACGCTTCAGCTGCAGATCCTTTGGGACAACCGCGCTGATCTGCTGCCCTGGCTCGGGGTGATCGTGCCGATGGGATTATTCAATGTGATTGGAACCCTGCAAAATCTCGACAGCGCCGAAGCCGCTGGTGATCGCTATGCAACGCGCACCTGCCTGCTGATCGACGGTGTTGGGACGCTCGCGGCTGCAGCACTCGGGTCCTGCTTCCCGACCACGATTTACATCGGCCATTCCGGTTTCAAAGACATCGGGGCGCGCTCCGGCTACTCCTGGCTGAACGGTGTCGTGATGTCTGCTGCCTGTTTCCTGGGTTTATTCGAACTGCTGGCGATCTTGATCCCCATCGATGCCGGCATGTCGATCGTGCTGTACATCGGCATAGCCATGACCGCGCAGGCCTTTCAGGCCACACCCTCCCGGCATGCTCCAGCGGTGGTTCTCGGACTGCTTCCCGGGCTGGCTGGGTGGGGAGCCCAACTGCTGAAAGCCGGTTTACGCACAGGAGGGCTCGGCACTCAAGAACGCCCCTTCAACCAACAGATGGTTCAGCAGCTCGCCAGCGGAGATGTCTGGGCGGCAGGTGCCTTTGCTCTGGAGCAAGGGCAGATCGTCACGGCCATGCTGCTCGCGGCCTTGCTCGTATTTGCAATTGAAGGGCGATTCCTTGCCGCTGCAACGTGCAGCGGAACGGCGGCCATTCTCGCCTGGTTTGGCGTGATCCATGCCTGGCAATTTTCAACGGGCGACACCGTGGTGAATCTGGGCTGGGGTACCGGTCAACCCTGGGCCATCGCCTATGCCGCGATCACGGTGTTGATCCTGATTGCCCGACCACTCCCCCGAGAGACCCGGAAGACATCATCACTTGCCGATACAGAACCGGGAAAAGATCCGATCCAACACTGATTCCGTGAGTTGCTCCCCCGTGATTTCGCCGAGGCTGCGAATCGCCTGACGCAAGTCAATCGTCCAGAAATCCCAGGGGAGCCCTTCGACCGCCACCTGCTTGCTGCGGGCAAGGGCCTCAGCCGCGCTGGCGGCCAGATCAGACTGACGCTGATTGAGCGCCAGAAGCAACGGTTGCTCACTGAAGGCACCACATCGACTCAGCAAGGCCTGCACGAGATCCTGCTCACCGGAACCGGTGACAGCACTGAGATGCACGTCTGCACTGCGGTCAGCACCAAAGCCAGCATCCGACTCAGGGCCGGCGGCAAGATCGGCTTTGTTGCCAACCTTCAGACAGGGAACCCCCTCGGGGATCCTGGCGAGCAGCTCCTGATCATGGTCAGTCCAACCCCGCGTCAGATCGAAGAGGAGCAACACCAGATCCGCTGTGGCCAGGGCATCGTGACTGCGAGCAATCCCCAGCTGCTCCACCGCATCGCTGGTGTGCCTGATTCCTGCGGTGTCAAGCAGGGTGATCGGCACCCCATCCAGAACGATCTCACTTTCCAGCACATCACGCGTGGTGCCAGGCAAATCGGTCACGATGGCCCGTTCCCGGCGAGAGAGCCTGTTAAGCAGCGAGCTTTTGCCCACGTTGGGGCGCCCCACAAGCGCAATCCTCAAACCTTGACGCAGAACAGCTCCCCGCTGTCCATCGGCCACGAGCGCAAGCAGCTCTCCACGCACAGCTTGCAACTCCTGCAAGAGCGCCTGCCCATCCAGTGGAGGCAGGTCCTCTTCAAAATCGACACGGGCCTCCAACTCACTGAGCTGATCGAGCAGCCGCTCCCGTAAAGCCCTCATTGTTGTCTGAATCCCACCATCAAGGCCGGCCATCGCAAGCTGGGCTGCTCGCTGGCTGCGCGCTCCAACCAGCTCAGCGATCGCTTCAGCGCTCGTGAGGTCGAGACGACCGTTGAGGACTGCACGCTGGCTGAATTCACCCGGCAGTGCCCGTCGCACTCCTGACTGCTCAAGAACTCGCGCCAACACCTGCTGCACGACGATCACGCCGCCATGACAGTGAATTTCAACAACGTCCTCACCCGTGAAACTGCGCGGCGCCAACATCACCAGCACCAGCACCTCATCCAGATGCTCCGTCCCATCATCGGAGACCACATGGCCGTAAAGGACTCGATGGCTCTCCCACAGCTGTTGGCCGGGAAGCACCGTGATCGCTTGGACAGCGCCTACAGCCCTGGATCCGGACAACCGAATCACAGCGATGCCACCCTGCCCTGGCGCCACCGCCGTGGCAATCGCTGCAATCGTCAGCTCCTGATCCGGCTTGATCCCAGACATTCCCGTTGCCCTGCAGCCATCACACCCTCCTTCCTACGATCTCGTAGCTTCTTCTCCCGCACAGTCGATCAACAGTTTCGATGAAGCGCTTGCGGTCCCAAATGCAGCAACGCATCAATCGCTGGCTGCAGTGGATCTGGCATCAGGAAGGAACGGCCGACCAACGGGCCCGTGGACTCGCTGCAGGCGTGTTTTGCGGCTGCTTTCCCTTTTTTGGCTTTCAGACACTGTTGGGCATTGCCCTGGCGAGTGTGGTCCGGGGCAATCATCTGCTGGCTGCAGCGGGCACCTGGGTCAGCAACCCGTTCACCTATGTGCCGCTGTTTTGGTTCAACTATCGCCTAGGAGCCCTGCTGCTTGGAGAAGGGGTTGGATGGCCAGGGCTCAGCCACCTCAACCAGAACCAATTAGCGACAGCTGGATGGGACGTGATGATCCGCCTCGTGATCGGCTCAGGCCTGACCGGTGCCTTGCTGGGAACACTCACCTGGAGGATCACCCTTCGCTGGCTGCAACCAGGAAAGGATGACAGCGGAAAACAACCCTATCGCCACTGATCCAACACTCCATTGATCGCCTTATCTGCTCCATGGGTGATTCATCCCATCGCTGACGATCGGCGGGACAAAGATTGCTTGCCGAGCCAGCGCTGGTCAGACCAGGGCCCCCAGAGACCCCATCCCGTCAACACCCACGCATCACGGATGCCAGCCATCCATGGAATGGCCGCCAATCATCACCTTGGTCAATGGAGTCCCAAAGAGACTCAATCACGGAGCGGGTGGGGATCTGGCTCAAATTCCAGCGTGTCAGGCGTGCAGCAAGACCGGATTGAGGCTCAGGTGCAACCAGCTGTTGACCCTGCATCTGAAACCACCAGGCATTCCGCCAAGCCAGCCATTCCTGCCGGGATGGCGCTGGTGCATCACTCAGGAAAACGGTCACACCCTCTGGTTCCTGAGGCAAGCCACTCGTTTGAATCAGTGCCGTCAAACCCGAAAAGAAGGCTCCATAGCCCACAGGCCAACGCGCCAGTAGATCCAGCGTGGCCCGTACTAAAAACCGGTCCTTTTCACTGTCACCAGAGGGCGCCAGACCCAACCGTCTCAACAAACAGACGCAGTAGTGCTCTTGATACGTGCTTTTAAAGCGCTCAAGCGCCTGTTCGAGCGGAGGCCTGGGCAGCAACATCGCCAATGGATCCTGCAACAAGCGGAGGTTGTGATGGCATGTCATCGGTTGACGGCCATAGGAATAAAGCCCGGTTTGATCGAAATAGGCCGCCGTAAAACCTGGATCCCAACGATCCAAAAAGGCAAACGGTCCGTAATCGAAACTCTCGCCAGCAAGCGACATATTGTCCGTATTCAGCACACCATGAACGAAACCAGCGGCCATCCACTCCGCCGCCAGTTGGGCCACACGCTCCACAAGCGCCCCGTAAAAAGCCACCAACTGGTGTTCCAAAGCCACACGATCCCCCTCGGGGGCAGGGAGCCTGGCAGCGATCTCGGGGTAGTAAACGAGAACCACATGGCGCAGCAAACGCTCCAGCCCCTGCGGGTCACGCAGATAGAGCAAGCGCTCACAACTACCGAAACGCAAGTGGGTTCGTGCCAAACGCACCATCACTGAACTCCGCGTCGGTGAAGGCTCATCACCACGCCAGAGATGTTCTCCCGTTTCAATCAAGGAGAGCGTGCGGCTGGTGGTCACGCCAAGACGGTGCAACGCCTCAGAGGCGATCACCTCTCGCACGCCTCCCTTCAAGGTGAGACGTCCATCCCCCCCGCGGCTCCAGGGAGTGGTGCCGCTTCCTTTCGTTCCCAGATCCTGAAGAGTGCCGTGTCTGTCGCGCAACTGGCCATAAAGGAAGCCGCGGCCATCCCCTAGTTGTGGGTTGTAGTTGCCGAACTGATAACCGTGATAACGGAGGGCGAGCAGAGGGAACCTGCTTTCAAACCTCCCGTAAGCCTGCTCGAAGTCGGCATCCGAAACGGTTTCTGGAATGATGCCTAGCTGTGCGAGAAGCGAATTATTCCGAAAACGCAGCTGCACTTTCGGAAATGAGGCAGCCTCCACCACATCCCAGTAGGACGAGCCCAACCCCTCCAGCAAGGGTTCGAACGGCAACGACAACAGCTGATTGCTCAACCCTGTCCCGTACGGGCAATATCGATCACATCGGCCATGGAACGGATCTGATCCATGGTGCGCTGCAACTGGGCTGCGCTTCCGAGTTCCACCCTCAGATCAATGCGCGCAGGCTTGCCATAGGCGGTTTTCACTTGCGCATCACTCACATTGATTGAGCCATCGGAAAGACGCATCAAGATGTCTTTCAAAATGCCCACCCGGTCAATCACCTCAATGCGCAACTGAGCCGGGAAACGGGGTCCGGTCTCTTGCAGGGCAGGATTCCAATGCACCGGCAAACGTCGTTCGGTGGGAATAGCCTCCAGATTGGCGCAGTCTTGGCGATGAATGGTGATGCCGTGATTGCCAAGGGCCACGGCACCCAGAATCGGCTCCCCGGGAAGGGGGCTGCAACAACCGCCAAGGCGATGATCCAATCCTTCAACACCAAGAATGGGTTCGGTGCCTGTAGGGGAGACCTCACGCTGGGGCGTCTGGTCCGATTGCTTCACCAACTGCTTGGCAACATCCTCATTGCTGAGAGGCTCCGCCAAGGTTGCCGTTTGCAGGCGAATCTCCTCGCGCAAACGATTCAGCACCTGATGCAGGGTCAAGGCACCGAAGCCGAGGCCCGCAAGCAAATCATCGGTGGTCTGCAGGTTGCAGCGCTCGGCGACCTTTCGCATCGCCTCGCTTCCGAGCAATGCATCAAAACCACTGCGCCCTAGTTCGCGTTCCAGCAGGTCTTTGCCGCGGACAATCGTCTCATCACGATGGCTGCGTTTGTACCACTGCCGAATGCGATTTTTCGCCGTTGGCGTTGCAACGAAATTAAGCCAATCCAAACTCGGATGAGCCGTTTTCGCTGTGAGAATATCAACGAAGTCCCCAT
The DNA here is from genome assembly GCA_011525445.1 of Synechococcus sp. CO36386bin_37. The sequence goes on along the minus strand of WTGE01000276.1, from coordinate 1,910 downwards.
TCTGAAGGGGAGTCGACAGAGGCAAAAGCCTGTCATTAATTCTCACGCCATGGCAATGATTTCCCACCTCAGAGTGAATGCGGAAGGCAAAATCAACTGCCGTTGAACCTTTACGCAGACCCACCACATCACCTTTGGGAGTAAAAACAAAGACCTCTTCATCAAATAGATCTTCCTTAATCGAAGCCAGATAGTCGTTGTGATCATCGGCTCCACCCTCCTGTTGCCAATCCACGAGCTGCCGCAACCAGTTGAACCGTTCCGTATCACCACCGGTGGCGGGGGATCCTCCCTCTTTGTATTTCCAATGTGCAGCGATCCCAAACTCGGCCACTTGATGCATTTCCCAAGTGCGGATCTGCACCTCAATCGGGCGATGGCGACCGATCACAGCGGTATGAAGGGATTGGTAGCCATTCGGCTTCGGCAACCCGACGTAATCCTTGAACCGTCCTGGAATTGGTCTGAACGTGTCGTGAACCACCGCAAGAGCGCGATAACAGCTTTCAACGTTCGGCGTCAGGATCCTCAGCGCTGCAACGTCGTAGATCTCGTGGAACTCTTTCTGCTGGCGCTGCATCTTGGTCCAGATGCCGTACAGATGTTTAGGGCGACCACTCACCTCACAACTCTCGAGACCCACAGCAGCCAGACGATCGCGAAGCAACTGCACGGTGACGGACAGCCGTTGCTCCCGTTCGCTGCGCTTCGTTGAAACCTCCTGCTGCATCTCGCGGAAAGCCTCAGGTTCGAGCAACTTGAACGACAGGTCTTCAAGCTCCCATTTGAAACGACCAATCCCCAGACGATTGGCGAGTGGGGCATAGATCTCCCGCGTTTCCCGGGCAATGCGCTGACGCTTCTCCTCCTTGAGGGCGCCCAGCGTGCGCATGTTGTGCAAACGATCGGCCAGCTTCACCAGCACCACGCGGATGTCGCTGGCCATGGCCAGGAACATCTTGCGGAGATTCTCCGCCTGTGCCTCGGTGCGGTTGGTGAAATGAAGGCCTCCCAGTTTGGTGACTCCCTCAACCAATTCACGGACCTCAGAACCGAAATGGCTTTCAAGCTGATCCGGGGTCACATCCGTGTCCTCCACCACATCGTGGAGAAAGCCCGCAGCAATCACACTGGCACTGGCCCCGATGTCCCGCAGCAGATCAGCCACGGCAACAGGATGCACGATGTAAGGGTCACCACTGGCGCGGAATTGCCCCTCATGCAATTGAAACGCGAAGTCGAAGGCAGCCGCCAGGAGGGCCTCGGCATCAGTCGGACAACTGTGGCCAATGCCGGGGGGGACGTGAGTCAAGCATTGGCGCAACCAGTCCGGAAGAACGATGCCGTAATCATCCGGTGACCTCACGGGGCGTTCACGCAGTCCTGTCAAAGCGCAGGCCGCAACGTGCGATCCGGACGGAATCGGGGTGGGATCCGGTGCAGAGGTTGCGTTGAGCATCCGACCCGGCGGGTACATCCATGGTATGTAGGCATGAGGCCCCGTGCTTTCTTTCATGCCCAATGCGCCAGAAACGGTTCTGACGCTGAATCAGTTCCGTCTGCGATACCCAGGCAGTCAGACCTGGACGCTGGATGGATTGGATCTCAGCATGCGTTCGGGAGATCGCCTTGCACTCGTTGGTCCATCGGGTTGCGGAAAAAGCACTGTCGCCAGGGCCGCCTTGCAACTGCTACCTCCAGGCAGCTGCTGCGAAGGAGAGCTCCTTCTGAACGGTCAGGATCCTCGTCTCCTCAGTCGGCCTGCCCTCCGCGCCCTGCGCGGGGAAGCGGTGGGGCTGGTGTTTCAGGACCCGATGACTCGGCTCAATCCACTCATGACAGTGGGGGGCCACCTTCTTGACACCCTTACCGCCCACCGACCAACCATGGGGCATCAAGCGCGGCAAGAG
>WTGE01000322.1 GCA_011525445.1 Synechococcus sp. CO36386bin_37 | reverse complement strand
AGTAAGGCAACTGTATGGTTTCTGGTGTCTAAGCTTTGTTGCTGGGATTTGAGAATAATTCTGTTGGTTTCAGGTTTGGAGCGGGGTATAGGGTGGTGCAGTCAAAGGCGAAGTCGGCATTGTTGGCTTTGACGATGGTCGCAATGTTTAAAAATATGTTTTGCTGTATGTCAAGCCATTCGTTCCAGTTTGTTGTTTTGGTGAAGCAATACACCTGCATGTTGAGCGATGAACTTTCCCATGCATTGAAGTGAACGAGAATGGTCTGATCCTGATCGATGGCGGGATGTTCTCGGAGTAATTGACGCACTTGTTGGGTGATCTCTTCGATTGCTGTGATGTCTTCATATCTCAATCCAATATTGGCCTTGATCCTTCGGTTGTACATCTGGCCGGGATTGACAATACTGTTTGTGGCAAAAACGGCGTTGGGGATGAACATCGGCCTGCGCTCGAATGTGCGGATGCGTGTGTGATACCAACCGATCTTTTCGACTGTTCCTTCCATTCCATTGGTGCTGATCCAATCTCCTTCCTTGAAGGGGCGGTTGAAGAACAGCATGAACCCAGAGAAGAAGTTCTGGGAGATGTTTTGTGTGCCAAATGCAAGCCCTACTCCTGCACCACCGCCAACGGCAGCGACTGCCGTTGCCGGAATTCCAAAGGTCACCATCAAGGCACCAGCGCCGAGAATCAGTACCAGAATGGTGTAGATCCGTAGAAGAAAGCTCGTTGCCATCCCCCGATCTTTTGGATCTTCCATCTGCAGCCAATGCTCAAATCGTTGGCTTGACAGAAGGGCGTGGCCAACTCGGTTGGCTGCCCACATCACCGCCAAAATCGTAATGGTGGCCGACAATTTCAACGTATTGCTGTCGTTGAGCCAGGCGATTCGGTCCGCGATTTGTTGTCCGAGCCAACCCAGGTACAGAGAAGCGCCGAGCCCGATCAGTAAGGGTTTGCGGATGGATTGAGCGAGTTCGGCCGCCAGGCGCCGACCACGGCGCTCAATCACGATCAGAACCAGCCAGAGAATCAGCAGTCCTACGCTGCCAGCAAGCACCCCGGCATTGGAATGAATCCCGAGCATGTCCTTCACGATCTGTTGTTTCACCTCTGAACCCTGCTGCTCCACACATCACAGTTTGCCTTTTGATTCAGCGGCCTTCCGGTGGCCTCCATCTGCTGTCGCTTTTTCAGGTGCTGATGTGCAATACCGTTGATGGCAAAGAGATCTTGTTGATGTCAGCGCTTTGATCGAAGTTGAACACCTTTCCAAGATCTATCGGATTGCTGATAAGCAACCAGGGTTGCTGGGAACCCTTCAGCATTTCAGTCGTCGCAGGCATCGCGATGTGAATGCCGTTCGCGATGTTTCCTTCAGCATTGCCCCTGGAGAAATGGTTGGCTTTCTGGGTGCGAATGGCGCGGGCAAAACAACAACGTTGAAAATGTTGTGTGGATTGATTCATCCCAGCGCTGGTCATGTTGAGGTTGCCGGTCATCAACCCCAACGTCGCCATCCTGATTTTTTGCGACGAATCACCTTGGTGATGGGGCAGAAGCAGCAGCTGCTCTGGGATTTGCCTCCGATGGATTCATTACGCGTGAATGCTGCGGTTTATGGCATCAGTGACCGTGAGGCTCGCCGACGGATCGCCGAATTGTCTGATCTCTTGGAGTTGGGCGAGGAGCTCACTCGCCCTGTTCGTAAGCTTTCTTTGGGGCAGAGGATGAAGGCTGAACTTCTTGCTGCATTACTTCATCAGCCTGATGTTTTGTTCTTGGATGAACCAACCCTAGGGTTGGATGTGAACGCCCAATCCAGGGTTCGTCATTTTTTGGCTGACTACAATCGTCGATCGGGTGCAACGGTTCTGTTGACGAGCCATTACATGGCAGACATCACTGCCTTGTGTCCGCGAGTGTTGTTGATTCATCAGGGACACCTCTTTCATGATGGGCCGCTCGACCATCTGGCAACCAGGCTTGCTCCTGAGCGCCATGTTCGTCTTGAACTCGCTGAACCCGTTCCGGCCGAAGCTTTTGCTGGACTTGGCAAGTTGGAGAGCTGTTGTGATTGCGAAGTGCACTTGCGCGTCCAACCGCAAGAACTCACGAGTGTTGTGGCTCAGCTTTTGGAACGCTTTGAGGTGCATGACCTGGAGGTGAATGATCCGCCGATTGACGAGCTCATTGGTGAACTCTTTCTTCAGGGCAACATCTAATGCGGATTTTTGGACTCAATCGCCCCATCGTGCGTGCTTTGTTGGGCACTGAATATGCCCATATGCTCGAATATCGCGCTGAGATTGCACTCTGGGCATTGTCTGGCGTGCTGCCGTTCATCATGCTCAGCCTCTGGAACGGTAGTGATGCGCGGGGTGCCTTGGGGATGGACGGAGTAGGCCTTGATCGATATTTTTTATCGGCTTTCTTCGTGCGTCAGTTTTCTGTTGTATGGATGGTCTATGCCTTTGAAGAAGATGCTTTAACAGGAAGATTGTCTCCTTATCTCCTGCAACCGCTGCATCCCCTTTGGCGCTATGTCGCCAGTCATCTTGGCGAGCAGCTCACTCGATTGCCCTTTGCTGCTTTAATCGCTGCCATCTTCTTTCTCGTTCAGCCTCAGGCTTTCTGGATCCCTTCACTGGGGCAATTCTTATTGGCTTGGTTGGCCACATGGATGGCCTTCTCGATAGCTTTTTTGCTGCAAAGTCTCATCGCTGCTCTTTGCTTTTGGAGTGAAAAGGCCAGTGCTTTGGAACGATTGTTGTTCATTCCTTTTCTTTTCTTGTCCGGATTACTGGCTCCCCTCACAGCTTTTCCTCCGAACGTGCGCACTTTTGCGCAGTGGACACCGTTTCCTTACCTGATTGATTTTCCGGCACGTGTGCTGGCAGGGCAGCCTGTTGATCTGGTGGCTGGATTTTCAATTCAGTTGGTTTGGATTGTGTTGCTGTTGCCGTTGGTTCTTTTGCTTTGGAGAGCTGGGGTGCGGCGTTACAGCGCAATGGGGGCTTGAGTGGGGCGTTACTTCAGGAGTTTGCGTCGATTCTGGGGGACAGCCCTGGCAACTCAGTTGGAGTATCAACTCAATGTTTGGATTGAGTTGATTGCCGTTGGATTGAGTTTGATTGGCAGTTTGTTCATGCTGTCACTTTTTTTTGGACCAGGCCAGGATCTGGGGGGTTGGACCTGGTCTGAGGCCCTGATTGTTCAGGGGTTTTATACGGTTCTTGATGGTCTCGCCAGCACCTTCCTGCGTCCCAATTTGTCTGCCATCGTGACGCACGTGCGAGACGGGACTCTCGATTTTGTGTTGCTGAAGCCCATCGACAGTCAGTTCTGGGTGTCGTTCCGCACGGTCTCGCCAGCTGGTGTCCCGGAAGTCCTGCTTGGCTTGATCCTGGTGGTTTGGGGCTCTTATCAGGCGGGAGCCTCCTGGTCCCTTGGGGCGATGTCGCTTGTCCTGTTGATGCTCTTTGCGGCTGCAGTCATCCTGTATTCGCTTTGGTTTCTCATCGCAGCCACCAGCATTTGGTTTGTGAAAACCGGGAACGCCACAGAGGTTTTACGTGTTGTGCTGGCTTCAGGACGGTATCCAGTCACGGCTTATCCAGCGCCGTTGCGATTGCTGTTCACCTTGGTGATTCCGGTGGCTTTTCTAACCACCGTGCCCGCTGAGGTGGTCTTGGGTCGCGCCAGTACCAACCTGTTGTGGTTAGGACTTGGCTTGGCTGTTGTCTTCCTCGTTGCTGCCCGCCGATTCTGGTTGTTCGCTCTGAGGCATTACACCTCCGCTTCCAGTTGAATGCAGACTTTTCTGAAGGCTTGGGGGCCATTCCATTGGGTAAACCTGACGTTGTGGGAATGGGATTGTGATTCCTTGTGCTTCGAATTGCTTCCAGATGGTTCGACGTAAATCACTGCCAACTTCAAAAGCATCGAGTGGGTTGGAGACCCAGAAGAGAACTTTGTAATTAATTGATGAATCGGCAAAGTCGATCACAAACGCTTGAGCTGGCGGGTACTCGAGAACTTTCTTATGACTTTGGGCTATGGATTTCAATAGCTCAAGAATAATTTCAGGGTCATGATCGTAGGCGGCGCCTACAACAACACCGTCGCGTCGACTGGTCTCGGTTGCTGTATACGAAGTGGCTTCTTGCGTGAAGAAGGTTTGGTTGGGGATTAAGAGTTCAGCTCCATCGCGCCCCCGTCTCAGTTGGGTGTATCTGAGCCCGAGTTTGCGCACCGTACAGGGGTCGCCGTTGATCATCAAAATCTCTCCAGGGCGAACTGAACCTTCAAACATCAACCAGATACTGCTGATGAAATTGGAGATGATTTCCTTCACTCCAAAGCCGATTCCAACAGATAGTCCTCCAGCGATCGCAATGAAGGCTGTGCCATCGATACCGATGAAATAGGCCACACCAATCACACCGATCAGAATGACGGTGTAGCGAAAAAGTTGTTCCATGCCGCGTCTGTTGCGTGGGCGGACGCCGAACAACACCCCGCTCAGCCACGCCAGGAAGGTTGCTGGACGGGAGGCCACGGTGAAAATCACATAGATCGCGATAACAGCGAGGTAGATCCTTCCTAGTGTGAGTTCAACTCCGAAGAGATTCGCGACCGGAGTTCGCCCCAGATTTTCCATGCTTCCCATTAATCTGACGAACGTCAGAGTGGCAACAATGACATAGACGGGTCTTAGGAATGTGCTTTCTAATTCCTCAACAGGAAATTGTTTGTTGATTCGTAAGAGCAAGGTTTTGAGGGGTGTGAAAAGCATCCAACCCAGCCAGAGCAGCCCGAAGTAGCGCAGTAATCCCCAGGGCAAGCCAACAAGGAAGAACAGTGTTGAACTGATGAGGAGGAGTATCGGGCCAACCAGAACTCTGATGTATTCGGGAACCAGTCGATGTTGCACGCTTTGCCGAAGTGCACCCCGTTGTTCAGCCACCATCACAACGCCCACCACAAACAGCTGCAGAAGAACGGTGTTTCTATTCAGATAGCTCAACCAGCTCAGCAGCTCGGTCAGGATCGATCCTGGTGCGATCGTCAAGAGGTGGAAAACGGGAACCATCATCGTTTGGCTTTCAACTTAGTTTCGAGTTCAGTGGCCGCTTGCTCGGGGGATAATCCATCAAAGATCAACGCATTGAGTGTGGACTGAATATCGTCACTCAAACTGGGTTTGGATTGAATTGCGGCAATAATTGCATCGCCTCGGCTTACCCGCTTGCTCTCCGCTTCATCGTAATTTGTAAATGCGAATGGCAGTTGTTTGCCGATGATCATTGATGCCGCTGGATTGACTGGATAATTTGTTTTGTATTTGAGTGCATAGGTTTTTTGTGCCCAGGGCTGCATGATGAAATTCAGCAATTTCAGGCTCTCTTCCCTTTGACGTTTGCTGGAGTTTTTCCCCAGAGACCACACTTGCAAGCGCGTGATTGGTGTTGCTCGTCCAAAGTTTCCACTGGGCAAGGGGGCAATGCCGAGATGTTCCTTCAGTGCTTCACGCAGTTGAGGAAGCTGGGAACTCCAGCAGCTGATCCAACTCATTTCCCCTTGGATGAGTGCCCTTCGTAATGCAGATTGATTTTGTAGAAACACAATGTTTTGTTGGTAGCTGGATGCCTTGAGCCATCGCAGCCATTCAGTGAGCCGCTTATGGGCAGCCATGGAGGTTTTTTGGCCTCTCAGGGAGGTGGCTAATGCTTCTCCGGCTCCGAAGCCGCCAATGCTCCAGTAGAGGTGGTCGAAGTCTGTGACCATGCCAAAAACTTTGTTCTTGCTGCTGGCAATGGATAACTCTTTCAGGGTTGCCGGTGCGGCGTCTAATTTCCGCTTGTCAAAGCAGGCCAGTTGCAGATACTGCGAGACAGGTTGCCCCGCGATCAATCCACTGGTGGTTTTCACGCGCTGCAGAGCTCCCCTGTTGATCAACTGTTCTCGCTCTTTCGTGAGTGGGATGGGGTCGGTCAGGCCACTGGCCAATAGGTTCAAGGTGAGATTGCTGTTGGCGATGATCAGGTCCGGACCAAGTCCGCTGTTGGTTTGGACGTTCAGCTCTTGTTCAATTAGCTCGTCCGTGTAGATCGAAATATGAAGCCTGATTCCAGGCTGTTTTGTTTCCAATTGCTCTTGAAAATCATTGCTTATTTTTCGTTCGGATTCAAAGCGAGTTGTTGAATTGCTTTCGTTTTCGTTGCTGGCGATAGCCACCTTTAAAAGGGTCGGCCTTGTGTCGTCAATGAAGGCACACCCTCCCAGCAATGTGAAGCACAGCGCGAGCGCAACACGACACCTGTTGCTCCTGAAGAGGCTGCAAAGGGGATGCACAGACCATGGTCAGAGACTTATGAGCATTATTTCGCCTCGGGGTGGTTTCGATTCCATTTGATACGAAAACGATCACGATGAGAGGGCTGCATGGGTCGTTTGCAAAGCATGGAGGGAATGTCTTGGTTTGAGCCCTTGACGGATTGGTTGCGTTCACCAGTGGGGGGATTGGCCTTCATTCCGCTTTACGCTCTCTGGGTGACACTGTTGCTCCCCGGGGTTTGGGCCTCCATGTTGGCTGGTGCCCTCTACGGCACATGGTGGGGAAGCGTGATTGTGTTTGTTGGCGCTTGTCTTGGCGCGGAAGCCGCTTTCCTGCTCGGTCGTTTTTGGCTCCGAGATTGGACAAGTCGGCGTATGGCTCAATTCCCGAAGCTTCAGGCCGTCGAGAGAGCTGTAAGCCGAGAAGGCCTCAAACTTGTACTGCTGACGCGTCTGTCTCCCGCTTTTCCATTTTCTCTTTTGAATTTGGTTTATGGGCTCAGTGAGGTGCGTTTTCGCGATTACAACTTGGGTTTGATCGGCATTCTTCCAGGCACCATTCTGTTCTGTGCCTTGGGTGCGTTGGCGGGAGATGCCGCCCGTTTTGGCGAAGTGCTTGCCGGACAGTCCTCTGCCCAGGCCTGGATTGTTCGGGTGATTGGCGTGCTGGCGACGATTGCGGTGGTTTGGCTTGTTGGTCGTGCTGCTCAAAGTGCCTTGAATGAAGCCAACACAGAGTTGTAATCCAAAACTGTTGAGGTGATCCACCCAGTGTCTTGTTGTGAAGTCTCCATGGGCTTCCTGTTGATCAACGCGTGCCGCTCAAGATGCTCTTCGGCGATTGGCAAGAACAATCTCTGTTGATGATCGCCTTCACTGTTGATGATCGCCTTCACTGTTGATTCGCCTTTCAGCCCTTATTGGCTGAGATTATTTGATTATTGGTTGTTGAATTCACGTTTGTTCAGTCTGAATTACGCTTGTCAGGATTATGGACTGGTAGATCTCTGGCTGCTGCGATCAAGACAAACCATCCCAGTCTTATTCTTGCTTTCAGGCCATTGCGAGAGGCGAGGTCAAGAAATTTTGCACGTCCGCATTCTGTCTTGATCCAGCGAAAGACGATCGGTGTGGTCATTCATTCTCTCCTTCGCTGAAATTGTATTTGAAGATTTGGTTGGGAATAACGCTGATGCTGATTCGTGTTTCTCCAATGCCGTAGTCGTGCTTCGCACGAGTGAAGATACGCTGATGGAGGTCATCGATCACGGATTGGGTGATGAGACCCTCTTGTGCGCTTAGCACCAGTTCAATGGTGGCGTTGTTGTTGGAGACCCGAACATTGCTGAAGAGAAGTTTCACTTTTTTCCACAGATCAGGGTTCTGTTCTGTCATCCTGAATTCTTTAACTCTTCCTGCTTTGAAGGTGGCGAATTGGGAATCAATTTTCTGACGGACATTGAAGTCTTGAAGTGATGAGGCCAGGGGAATGCACATCAGCCCAAGCAGGCCTAACCAAACCAGTAAGTTGCGCCAGCTGCGACGAATGGAGCCATAGCGTTGTAATAAAAACACCATCAGGCTGGCAACTGTGATGCCAATCAAGTTGGCCAAGAAAAGTAGGAAAGAGCCCTCTGAAATCTGGTTGCTGAGTCCAGCAACACTTCCCCTGCCGAAAATGGCAATGATTTCCGTGCCCATGCTCAGTCCGATCCCGCAAACACAGAGCGGCGGCACGAGAGCCACTGCAATGGCCACTCCTGCAATGGAATTGGACAGACGATCTCGGGTCAGTGTGAATGATCCGGCAATGGCGGCTGCAACCGCAATGCCGAGATCAATCAAATTGGGTGCTGTACGACTGTAGATCTCTCGATTCACTTCACTGGCATCGAGAGCCCACGCAAAAAGCGTTGCCGTGCTGATCACGGTGACCACCCCAATGATCACCGTGATGGCCGACCGCTTCACCAACGTGTTGTTGGCGATGGCCAGGCCGAAGGCCAGACTCAGAATCGGGTCCATTAAAGGAGCCACGATCATGGCTCCGATCACTACAGCTGTGCTGTTGGAAATCAGTCCGAGTGTTGCTATCACTGCTGAGCAAATCAGCAACAAGAAAAAGCCCAGAGTCGGTCTTGAGGATGCAATTCGGCTCTTGTACAGCTCATTCCTGGGGGCCTTGGTTTCCAGGTTCAGCTTCCACTCTCCAGACAGACTTCTGAGGAGCTTCTGAACTGGGCTTTGCATGCCAGAGGCGTTTCTAGGGCAATTCTCTCAGCAGATTCCGCAGGCCATCCTCGTCGAGGATTTTGATTCCGAGCTCTTGGGCTTTCTTGAGTTTGCTGCCGGAGTCTTCGCCTGCGATAAGGAAGGTGGTTTTTTTGCTGACGGAGGCGGAAACTTTCCCTCCACAGGCTTCGATTTGCTCCTTGGCTTGCGAACGAGTGAGGCTGGGAAGCGTGCCGGTCAGCACAAAGATGGAGCCAAGAAGATGCTGATGACCCGCTGTCGCCGCTTCGGTATTGCGTTGTTCGTCTTGATTATGCGCGAGGCTGAACCCGAGCCTGCTCAAGTCGTTGAGCAGGCGCTGGTTGGAAGGGTTGGAAAGCCATTGCTGCAAACTTTGCGCAATTTCCGTTCCCACTCCATAAATGGCAGTAATGCTCTCGGGATCGTGGCAGGCCGCTTCCCTGAGCTCGCCAATGGACGGGAAAGCCGTGGTGATCGCTTTGGCATTGACATCTCCGACGTGATGAATGCCAAGGCCAAAGAGCTGTTTTGCCCAGCCTTTGTTGCGTGATGAGGCCAACGCTTGAACCAAATTGTTCGCACGTTTCGAACCCATGCGTTCCAGGCTTTCAAGCAAGGCCGCATCAAGGCGGTAGAGATCAGCAATTGACTGAACCAGCCCTCGATCAACGAGTTGTTCGATCAGTTTGCTTCCCAGCCCATCCACGTCCAAGGCTCCCTTGCTGACCCAGTGGCGCAGGGCACCGCGCAGGATCGCCGGGCAGCTGCTGTTCACGCAACGGGTTGCGGCTTCGCGGCTCTCTCTGACCAGTCGCGATCTGCAGGCTGGACAGTGCTCCGGTAGCGCGACAGGTATGGCCCCTGCAGGGCGGAGTTCTGGAAGGACCCTCACCACTTCCGGAATAATTTCACCGGCCTTGCGCACCACAATGGTGTCGCCTTCATGAAGATCGAGTTCCAAAAGTCTGTCAGCGTTATGCAGACTGGCCCTGCTCACGTTCGTTCCTGCCAGGCTAACGGGTTCAAATTCCGCGACGGGGGTGATCACACCGGTGCGTCCCACCTGACAACTCATCCTCAGGATTTTGGTGGGTGCTTCCTCTGCTGGATATTTGAGTGCAATAGCCCAGCGTGGAGCCTTCTGGGTGAATCCCGCGACGTCCTGCAACTGGAGATCATTGAGTTTCACCACTACTCCGTCTGTGGCGTAGTCGAGCCGTCGACGCGCGCTGTCCCATGTCTCGAAAAAGTGTTCAACCGCAGGAAGATCGGGCAATAAGGCAGCATTCGGATTCACCTTGAATCCTGCAGTTCCAAGCCATTGCAGGGCCTCCCATTGCGTGTGGGGCCTGGCTCCCTGCCATTCATCCGGAAGATGAAGTGTGTAGGCAAAAAAGTCCAGCCGTCTGGAGGCGACGACGGATGGATCGAGTTGGCGCAACGTTCCCGCACAGGCATTGCGGGGATTCGCGAACACTGGCTCGTTGCGGTCGGAACGATCGCGATTGATGGTCTGGAAG
>WTGE01000159.1 GCA_011525445.1 Synechococcus sp. CO36386bin_37 | reverse complement strand
TTCAAAAGGCGGCACCCAGATTCGAACTGGGGATAAAGGATTTGCAATCCTCTGCCTTACCACTTGGCCATGCCGCCGGGCAGGAAGCGTTCGCTCCACGAAGTGATCGTATCAGCGAAGGTTCTGGTTCCCTGCTGATCATCAGCAACGGTCATGGCGAAGACCTCATCGCCTTGAGGATCATTGAGTCCTTGCGGAACCGATGCCCACACTTGGCAATGAAGGTTCTACCCCTTGTCGGCACAGGGAGCAGTTTTCAAACCACTACTGCTGCAAACATCGTGCAGCGCGTTGGCCCCTCCGCGCCTCTCCCGAGTGGCGGGTTTAGCAATCAGAGCCTCCCAGGCCTTCTCGCCGATGTCTTTGCAGGCTTACCACTCCTGACTTGGCGACAGTGGAGATGTGTACGCCAACAGTGCGCAGAAGTGGATGCGGTCCTTGCTGTGGGAGACCTGCTTCCCCTTGTGATGGCCTGGACTTCAAGACGCCCTTTTGGCTTCATTGGAACCCCAAAGAGCGATTACACCTGGAGCAGTGGACCAGGCCATGACCTAAGCGATCACTATCACGCTCTGAAAGGAAGCGAATGGGACCCATGGGAATGGTTGCTGATGCGCAATCAACGCTGTCGCTTGGTGGTGACCCGCGACCGACTCACCGCACGAGGATTACGCAGGCATGGCGTGCGGGCCGAAGCGCCCGGCAACCCGATGATGGATGGGTTGGGCCCTTCGACCGTGCATCCCAGCCTGGCTCGATGCCGGCGCATCCTGCTGTTGTGTGGGAGCCGAATCCCTGAAGCTGAGTACAACTTCAGCCGTTTGATGCGCGGAATGGCACCGTTGCCCAACGACAGACCAATTGCTGTCCTGGTTGCTCTTGGAAGCACTCCAGATCTCAAAACACTGGGTTCCGCCCTTCAAAGCCAAGGGTTTCGCTCAAGCCCACCACCGAGCGAAGGGTTGCGTGCAGAAGCGTGCTGGCTGAAAGGACATGTTCTGGTTTTACTCGGCAACGGTCAGTTCAACCACTGGGCGCCATGGGCTGAAGTGGGAGTTGCAACGGCAGGTACAGCAACCGAGCAAGTGGTAGGACTAGGGATTCCCGCTCTTTCGCTTCCGGGTCGGGGACCGCAGTTCACGAAGGGATTTGCAAGACGTCAAAGTCGCCTTCTGGGTGGAGCGGTGTGTCCCTGCAAATCGATAAACCAGCTCAATCGAAGATTGCAGCAGCTCCTCAACGAACCCTCCTTAGGCGTACAAATGGGGCTCAAAGGCCGCCAAAGGATGGGTCCGTCAGGAGGCAGCGATGCCATCGCCAAACGCATTTTGCAGGAACTGCCGGTTGGCCACGGATACTGATAAGCGTTCGTCCTCAAGCCACCTCACGCCATGCCCGCGATTCAGGACCATGACTACCTCAGGCTCTGCGCGGAACTGGCCACGGAACTGGGCATCAGCCAGTCATCTGCACGCCGCAGAGTTGAACTGGCTGCAAATAAGACCGGCGTAAAAGATTTGAATGCACGCAAAGCGTTGGCAACCACTCTCCTTGAAGAGGCACAAAACGAACGCAAAAAAGGGGAGCACGATCAGGGAAAAGTTCTCGACCGTTTGCTCGAGGCTGAACCACTGGATGAGAAATTCATGCTTGAGGACTGAAGTTTTTGAGGGGTGGGCATCAGGATCAGTGCTCGAAGATCTGTGCAAACCGAAAGCGATCAAGATCTGACATCACGGGGATACAACCGAAGCAACGCTCGGCAAGATCCCAACGTCCTTCCCGCATCAACATCTCCGCCAAACGATCACGGGCTGGGAGGAGATAACGCGCATCGTTAGCCGCATAAGCCAGCTGAGCGTCAGTGAGTTCCTCAACGCGTCCCCAATCACTGCTTTGTGCCCGTTTGTCCAACTCCACGCCTACGAGTTCCATCACCACTTCCTTCAAACCATGCCGAGGGCTATAGGTGCGAGCCAAGCGGCTCGCAACCTTGGTACAGAAAATTGGATTCACCTTGATTCCCAACCCAGTGGCAAGGGCCGCAACATCGAAACGCGCAAAGTGAAACACCTTTTCGATGGATGGGTGCTCCATCAGAAACTTCAAACGCGGAGCCTCGGTTTGACCGAGAGCGATGCGCACGCATGACACCTGATCATCAGCGTCACAGATCTGCACAAGACAGAGACGATCGCGTCCGTGAATCAGGCCCATGGCTTCCGTATCAACGGCCAAACCTTGGGTCTTGCTGTAGCGCTCAGCCCATTCCTCATCAAGATCGCCATCGAAAACAGCAAACGCTTCCGGCTGTGCGGGGAGATCGGTCATGACAACGAAGTCGATCAATCGAAGCCTCCACTTTGACCTTTGAGCCTCTGAGACGCGAATGCCCCATACGCAGCTTGAAAATCAAACAGAGACCGCGCTAGACCAACATGAGATCGACCGGCTTCATGCTCCACCGTCGCAACTCCACACACCATTGCCTAGCCGATATCGAACAGTATTTTCAGCAACCACCGCCAGTCTTTCTGGATCTTGAACTGGCGGTTTGCTGGATTCTGGCCTGCCTGCTGCAACACGACAGCTACCCATCAGGGCTGCTCCAAAGACTGCAACAGGAGCACCCGAAATTGCGGGTTTCAGAAACTGTTCTGCACCAAGCCGTCGATTTTCTCAATCAACAGGAGCTGCTTGATTGCTACAGCAAGCGTTGCCCGAGCCGCGGCCGTCCTCGACGCATGCTTCACCTTCACGAAGAGGCAAGGGGCGATGCTGAGCGGTTGATGGAACCATGGCAACGCTGGCTCCTCGAGCATGACCCTGTAACCCCTTAGAACGGATAGGCGAACGAACACTTCAGGCGGATGCCAACCACCCAGACATCCACATTGCTTCTTACTCTGCTCTTGGCCATTGGTCTCATCTTTTTCCTGAGAGCAGCGAGCAAAGATCGCACCACAGTTGTGGAAGTCCATTCTCCCCGGCCAGCGCTGGAAGTCATGGATGGACTTTGTGCCTGGCTCGAAGAGCGTGGGTGGATTCGTGATGGAGGCGATGCCGAACGCTGTTTGCTCGAATATCGAGGGAGTGTGGCGTCCAGCCATCCGCTTGCCGTTCTGTTGTCGATCCTCGGCGGCATCGGTGCTGGCTGCCTTGGCCTTGTGCTGCGTGAGCTGAATCCCTCACTTGGATGGTGGCCCGTGTCCTTGATCCTGCTTGGCCCCCTAGCAGGATGGGTCTACAGCAGACGCGCCGCACGCCAAGAAAATATCCAGATCCGATTGATTGAACCGGCTCCTCAGGAAGGAAGCACCCTCAGACTGCGAGCGCATCGCGACGAATTAATAGCCATTGAGCTCGCTTTGGGCGAATCGCTGCAACTCGCCAGCGACGGATCTCTGCTCTCCTCTCCCATTTGAAACCCATGCCCCCTCTGCCGGCCTGGATGCATCGCAATCGCTTCAAAATTGCCACCAGCGTCAGCGTGTTGTGCGTCGCGGCCCTTGCTTTCCCGCAAGCCAGAGATCAAAGCCTATCGAAGCAAAGAAGTACTGTCGCCAAAACAGACTTAACATCTCGACCGCAAGACCGTTGTCCAGCACCCGCCAACCCTGACCCCTTGTTGGGACCCAGAACTCGAACACCGGGTCAATGGGTTGGAAACGCACCAGTCAAGAAAGACGTAACCATCGTGGTCATGGCGGGCCACGCCGATTCCCAGGGCATGAACAGTGCAGGCACCCCGGGATTCGCTGTGGGAGTGAACAAACAAGCTCCGATGGATGAGCGCATGCGAGACGAGTTGTACTGGAACTTGAAAGTTCAACGTGAAGTGGTTCAGATCGGCAAGGCCCGGGGCCTCAATATCCATTCCTACAACCCTCCTGCTCTCACAATCCGCAAGGACAATCATCCCAAAACCAATTGGTCTCAAGCCAAAGTGCGATCCGAAAGAGGGGAATACATCCTCGAAATCCATTTCGATGCCTACAGGCCCTACGGCTTCGGCTCAGGATTGATTCCAGCTCTGAACAGACCCCTCAACACGATTGACGAAAGTCTCGGCGAAGCCTTTGGACGCTTTCCGAAACTGTTTCGAGGTGGACTTGGCGGTCCTCGTCGAGGCATTGGGATCCTCGAGATAGGGATGCTGGAACCTCCTCTCGAACAAAAGCTCCGCAATCCCAAAACACAAGCGCAGACCATTCATTGTTTGGCGCTGCGCGTTGTGGACGCTTTGGAGAGCGGAATCAATCGACCGCCTGGTGGGGACGGCAACGTTCTTCAAGGCTCGAATCGTCAAACCAATCCTGCGGGCGGGTGAATAATTCCGTCAGCAAAGCTTCCCTCGATCCTTTGGGAGCTTGATAGCCGTACTCCCAGCGTGCCATCGGGGGAAGAGACATCAGAATGGATTCGGTACGCCCGTTGGTCTGCAATCCAAAAATCGTGCCGCGATCCCAAACGAGATTGAATTCCACGTAACGCCCGCGGCGATACAGCTGAAACTGACGTTCTCTCTCGCCGTAAGCAAGGGAATTGCGCTTCTCCACTATTGGCACGTAAGCAGGCAAGAAGGCTTGTCCACAAGCTTGAGCCAGATCATGCAACTGATTCCAGCCAAGACGATAGGAGCCGATTGAATTCGCGACCTGGGCCGCAGGCCCCTCTGGATTCTGCCCCCGATAGAGACGTCCGCTGCCGTCTTGGTAGTCATAGAAAATCCCACCGATTCCTCTGGTCTCTTGACGGTGCTTGAGGAAAAAATACTCGTCACACCAGGGCTTAAAAACCTTGTAGAGGTTTGGATCGACGGAATCACAGGCCCTTTTATGCTCGCGATGAAAATGTCGGGCATCTTCGAGAAACGGATAGTAGGGAGTGAGATCGGCGCCACCACCAAACCACCACACGGGTCCCGCTTCGAAGTAGCGGTAGTTCAGATGGACTGTTGGAATATACGGATTACGTGGATGCAGCACCATCGATGTACCGGTGGCAAACCAGGGATGATTTTTGGCATCAGGCCTCTGTTTAAGAATTGATGGCGGTAGTTCCTTCCCCTGAACCTCCGAAAAATTGACCCCTGCCTGCTCAAACACGCGCCCCTCCGTCATCACTCTGGAGCGGCCACCACCCCCTTCCGGACGATCCCAGCTTTCTTCCTGGAAATGAGCATTGCCATCCAGCTGTTCCAAACCAGCACAAATTTCATCCTGAAGTCCCTGAACCAGCGCCCTCGCACGCATCCGGGAATCTGAAGGTGGTTGCTCCCCGATGGCATCTGAGGAGAGCATGGCCTTGCCCTTGAGGCGCTTGAGAAAAGAGCGAACCATGAACTGGTGATGATCAATCGAATGACCCTTTCAGCCTGACACCGATCCCGACAAGCATGTGTGAAGGACTGTCATGGGCCGCGCCCCTAGGATCCGTCCCAACGCAACAGATGCATGGCCACATCAGAACAGGCAGCTGAGTCGCTGAAAGAGATTCTTGATGCAGGCAGTCACAAATCCGTCGTCGAGCTCGGCTGGCTGGATCGCGTGCGTGTCGATCCTCCTCGAGCCGTAATTCGTCTCAATCTTCCAGGCTTCGCTCAAGGTCAGCGGGATCGCATTGTGAGCGAGGCGAGGGAAAAGCTGCTCACCCTGGAAACCATTCAGGAGGTCCAGATTGAACTCGGCACTCCACCTTCACAAGGAGGCATTGGTCAGGCAGGCCACGGTCAAGTTGCCGAACGCCAGTCAATCGATGGCGTCAAACAGGTGATCGCTGTCAGCAGTGGCAAGGGCGGCGTGGGCAAAAGCACCGTGGCAGTCAATCTTGCTTGCTCTCTTGCCCAGCAGGGACTCCGTGTTGGCTTACTCGATGCCGACATTTACGGACCCAATGCGCCGATCATGCTCGGCGTTGCCAATCAAAGCCCCGAAGTGAACGGCTCTGGAGACAACCAAAGGATGATTCCTCTGGAGAGCTGCGGCGTTGCCGTTGTCTCCATGGGGCTTTTGATTGAAGAAAACCAACCCGTCATCTGGCGGGGACCCATGCTGAACGGAATCATTCGTCAGTTTCTCTATCAGGTGGACTGGGGCGAAAGAGACGTCCTGATCGTGGACCTCCCCCCTGGTACGGGCGACGCGCAGTTGTCCTTGGCGCAGGCTGTCCCCATGGCTGGAGTGGTGATCGTGACGACCCCTCAAAAGGTTGCTTTGCAAGATGCTCGCCGTGGATTGGCCATGTTCCTGCAGATGGGAATCCCCGCTCTTGGGATCGTCGAAAACATGAGCACCTTCATTCCGCCGGACCAACCCGAACGGAGCTACGCCCTGTTCGGAACAGGGGGAGGGCAAACCCTGGCGCATTCCTTCAATATCCCCCTTCTGGCCAAGATCCCTCTGGAGATGTCTGTGCAAGAGGGGGGCGATCAAGGTCGGCCTATCACCATCAGTCATCCCAATTCGGCAAGTGCAAAGGCATTTCAAGAGCTGGCCTCATCCCTTTGCAACACCATTCAATCCGCCCGCTGAAGATGAGAATGGGCGCGATCAGCGGCGAACAGAGTCTGTTTGCCCTCAACCGGCGACGCAAGGGGTGGCATCTCCAGGAACCTGTGCTCTGGGGTGTCCCTCTCGCCATGGTCTTGGTTGCTGGTCTCCTGATTGCCAGCACGCAGCGCCAAGCTGACTATGCGGACTGGTATCACCACTGGATCACAGCAGCTTTCGGTGTGGTGATCGCACTCGTGATGGCCAGGATTTCATTGCTGAGGCTAAAACCACTGCTGATTCCGATCTACGCCATCACGGTGATCAGCTTGGTCGCCGTTCGCATGATTGGAACAACGGCTCTTGGAGCCCAACGCTGGATCAGCATCGGCGGGGTGCACGTGCAACCGTCTGAGTTTGCAAAACTGTCGGCCATCCTCATTTTGGCTGCCGTTCTCGATCGTCACCCCGTTGAACGACCCGTCGACTTGCTGCGGCCCCTGGGGATCATCTCAATTCCTTGGCTGCTGGTGTTCGTCCAACCGGACCTCGGCACCTCTCTGGTCTTTGGGGCACTGCTTCTCACCATGCTCTATTGGTCGGGGATGCCGGTCGAATGGCTTGTCCTGCTGCTTTCACCTCTCGCAACGGCCCTTCTAGCGGGCCTGTTTCCTTGGGGCCTTGCGGCCTGGATTCCCCTCACGATGATCATCGCCTTCCGATCGTTGCCATGGAAACGTGTGGCAATCGGTCTGGTCCTGATCGTTCAATCAGCTGCTGCTCTGATCACCCCTTGGCTCTGGATGCATGGCTTGCAGGACTATCAACGGGATCGGCTCGTTCTGTTTCTCGATCCAGCAAAAGATCCTCTTGGAGGGGGTTATCACCTGCTGCAAAGCACAGTGGGGATCGGATCGGGTGGCTTGTTTGGAATGGGACTCCTGCAGGGACAACTCACCAAACTGCGCTTTATACCTGAGCAGCACACCGACTTCATCTTCAGCGCTCTTGGGGAAGAGACAGGATTCTTGGGAACGATTTTGGTTGTGCTCGGGTTTGCCCTGTTGATGGGTCGACTCCTTCAGGTCGCCGGGCGTGGCCGAACCGATTTCGAGTCGCTGGTGGTGATCGGCGTCGCCACCATGTTGATGTTTCAAGTTGTCGTCAACATTTTCATGACCATTGGCCTTGGCCCGGTCACGGGAATTCCGCTTCCTTTCCTGAGTTATGGCAGGAGTGCCATGGTCGTGAATTTTCTGGCTCTGGGCCTTTGTTTTTCAGTGTCCAGGCGCTCTAAACGGTCCCTCAACCGGTGATCCTGTGATGTGGCTCCAAAGCATTCACGCACGAATGGCAGAGGGTGTTAGTTCGGGTGGCTCAGATGACGCCACTGCGCGGAGGATTTGGTGGGCTGCGTTGGAAACCCTTCAGAAAAGGTTATTGCTCAGCGAGAAAGCTCCCGCTGGAATTTGGATAGCCGCCCCTCTACCAGCGCTCTATTCGCCACAGCTTTTGAACAGCCTGCAAGGCTGGGTCTGGGCACCACAGGCCCTGGGTGCCTTGACCTCTCCCTCCACGAGCCTTTTACCTCCGGATCTCATCAGAGCGGGCCAACGCACCACTCCTAGTGCCAATCAGTCCCCAGCCTTCAGACAACTACCTCTGCACAACGAGGACAGTCATGATCCTCTGCTGATCGTGATCACGGCCCAGGTACAAATTGCCCTGGCTCTCCACGGAGGAGTCGGCCAACGGAGACTGCTCATGCGCTGCGAGCCTGAAACCCTCAGCATCGTTCTGGGGCTGATCGAGCAGAGACTTCAGCAGGATTCACCAGACCAGGCACAAGTTCTGCGTCAAGCTCTGAAGGCATTGGGCCCATTGGTCAGCAGCAGTGAGTTAGCTCAGACGTTTTGGCCCAGCCTGGCTGAACGATTGGCAGGCATGGCACCCACTGTCATGTTGCAGGCATCCACAACGGGCCACCAGCCTCCACCTTCCCAGCCCCGGAACACCATCCAGGAGGATGGATCCGCTTCCAACAGAGCTGATCAAGAGCTGTCCTTGCTGGAGGCAATCGCCCATGAAGTGCGAACGCCTCTCTCCACGATCCGCACCCTGATCCGTTCGTTGTTGCGCAGAAACGACTTGCCAGAAAAAGCGATCGCACGTCTGCAACTGATCGATACAGAATGCAGTGAACAAATCGATCGATTCGGTCTGATTTTTCAGGCCGCGGAACTGCAGCGCCAGCCCGAGAGCCCCTCCGTTCTGGCCCAGACAGATCTTGGGAGCATGCTCAACGTTCTGACACCATCCTGGGAGCAACAACTGCAGCGTCGTGGCATTGAACTGAGCCTTTCAATCGCCAGCAAACTTCCGCCGGTTCTGAGCGATCCAAGTCGTCTGGAACCGATTCTTGGCGGGCTCATGGATCGATGCAGTCGAGGACTTCCCAGCGGAAGCCAACTCGTTCTCTCATTGCAACCAGCAGGAGC
The DNA here is from genome assembly GCA_011525445.1 of Synechococcus sp. CO36386bin_37. Next base: position 1,152 of record WTGE01000159.1, on the reverse strand, counting down.
GCGTCTCAAGCTCCAATTACATGGCCAAAGCCCCTCCGAACGCGATCGCGAGGCTGTACGCCATGAACCCATCGCGGAACTGGGCCCCGTTTTGAGCTGGAATCCCGACACCGGCAGCTTGCAGCTCAGCCAAATGGCAACAAGGCGCCTCCTGGCCCGATTAGGGGGGCGACTCACTCAGCGGAGGGACCGCGGAGTGACAGTGTTCTTCCCGTTAGCCCCCCATTGTTGACTGGTGTGAAGTTTCCAGGCCAGAAGAGCGATCGGGACAGAAGCTCGGTGCTAATTTTTCGTCAACACGGCATGCCGATTTCCGAGGACAGTTATGACAGCCTCCGCTTTGACCGGTCAACTCCCCGAGTACATCGGCAGTACGGGCGGTCTGCTCAACTCTGCCGAAACCGAAGAGAAGTACGCGATCACCTGGACCAGCAAAACCTCCCAAGCCTTCGAACTCCCAACGGGGGGAGCAGCCGTAATGGCATCGGGAGAAAACATCATGTATTTCGCTCGCAAGGAGCAGTGCTTAGCCCTTGGAACCCAATTGCGTACCAAATTCAAGCCTCGGATCGAAGATTTCAAGATCTATCGCATTTTCCCAGGCGGAGACACAGAGTTTCTCCATCCACTGGATGGTGTCTTCTCAGAGAAAGTAAACGAGGGTCGTCCCATGGTGGGCCACAACCCTAGGAGAATCGGAGCCAACACCAATCCTGCCAACCTGAAATTCAGCGGACGAAACACCTTTGACTCCTGAATGCTGTCGGTCATGATGACCTGCGGTCGGTTGCGACAATCTCCCCATGCTCAGCCCCGACCGCTCCGCCTTTCTTGAATCAGCCAATGGCGGGGCAACGTTTATACCTGTAGCCCATAGTTGGCCTGCGGATCTAGAAACCCCCCTCACGACTTGGCTCAAAGTTGGTGAAGGCCGTCCTCCTGGGGTTTTGCTGGAATCCGTCGAAGGTGGAGAAAACCTCGGACGTTGGAGCGTTATTGCCTGTGACCCCCTCTGGACCCTGACGGCCAGGGGTGATTCGCTGACACGCCGATGGCGTGACGGCTGTGAGGAACAATTTGAAGGCAATCCTCTTCAGGTCCTTCGAAACTGCACGGAGGCCTACAAGCCTGTTTCCCTTCCAGGGCTACCAC
>WTGE01000371.1 GCA_011525445.1 Synechococcus sp. CO36386bin_37 | reverse complement strand
GAGGGGCGTGTGGCTTCGGCCTTGCGAGTTCAAGTCTCGCCATCCGCATGTTTTTCTCCAGTCCCATCAGCACTGAGTGACGTCGCGAACCAAGGACGAAGCCATCGCTGTCGTTTTCGTCTCCAACGGTCCAGGTGAACTCACGACATGGGTTCGTCCTTTGGCAGAGCAACTGCACCAACGTTTGTTGATGCGACCTCGTGCTCTGGGATCCTTCATCAGTTTGCGGTTGGTTCTGGTTCCATGTCCCAATGCAACGGGAGCTGAGGCCGCTGCTGCAGCCCGTTGGCATCTGTTCGAACGCATCACCCAGGCCAGGCAGTTTTGGTCCCTTTTGCTCCGCCCTCGTTCTTTCGGACACTGGCCTGATCGGGGAGTGGTGGTTTTTTTGGGCGGGGATCAGTTCTGGAGTGTGTTGCTCTCCGCTCGACTGGGTTATCGCCACATCACCTACGCCGAATGGGTGGCGCGATGGCCTCACTGGAATGATCGAATTGCAGCCATGGCGCCTGCGGTACGAGACCAGTTGCCGAGACGTTTTCGTTCCCGCTGTCGGGTCGTGGGGGACTTGATGGCTGATCTGTCCAGCCATGCCCGTGAGGCAGCTCCGCTGCCATCGGGTGAGTGGGTGGCTTTGTTGCCGGGCTCCAAGCCAGCTAAGTTGAGTGTGGGGGTTCCGTTCCTTCTGGAGACGGCAGATCGATTGCGTTCACGACGTCCTGAATGTCGGTTTCTGCTGCCGGTGGCACCGACCACAACAGTCCAGGATCTCGAACGGTACGTCAGTCGTTTCAATCCCATCGCTGCCTCCTATGACACAGGGATTGCCTCCATCGAAGCTGCTCGTCCTGGGGAGTGCTTAAGACGTCTGATCACGCGCCATGGCACTGAGATTCATTTGCAGGAGACCCCTCCAGCCCATGGAGCGTTGTGTCAGTGCAAGCTGGCACTCACCACGGTGGGGGCCAATACGGCCGAACTTGGTGCTCTTGGGGTCCCCATGATCGTGTTGGTGCCAACGCAGCATCTGGCTGTGATGCAGGCTTGGGATGGTTGGCTGGGTCTGCTGGCACGTTTGCCGGGTCTCCGTCGTTTGATTGGCTTGTTGCTCAGCGCCTGGCGTCTGCGTAATCATGGATTGATGGCCTGGCCCAATATCAGCGCAGGCCGCATGGTGGTTCCCGAGCGTGTCGGGCCTATCACCACTGAACAAATTGCCAATGAGGCTGAGTCTTGGCTTGCTTCACCGGAAAGACTTCAAGGTCAGCAGGATGACTTGCGGAGGCTGCGCGGGCAACCAGGGGCCGTTCGGGCATTGGCTGAGGAGGTGCAGGAACTCTTGCCATTGACTCTTTCCGATTAGCGTCCGCTTCAAGAGACATTGGTTTTTATGACGGACGCGGTAACAGCAGGTGGTGACCGGGTGGTGCGCACCCCTGAAGAATGGATGCAGCAACTCACTCCGACCCAGTATCAGGTGGCGCGTCAGGGAGGGACTGAAGCCGCTTTCACCGGGATCTATTGGGACAACAAGGATGTAGGGACTTATCACTGCGTCTGTTGTGACGCGCCTCTCTTCAGTTCAGCCACGAAATATGAATCCGGTACTGGATGGCCCAGTTTCTGGAGCGGCGTGAACGAGGGCGCCATTCGTACCCATGAGGATCGCAGTCATGGCATGGTGCGTACGGAAATCGTCTGTGCACGATGTGATGCTCACCTTGGGCATGTTTTTAACGATGGACCTGCACCGACCGGTCAGCGCTACTGCACAAACAGCGCTTCGCTGAATTTCAAGAAGCAGGATCAGAGTTGATTTGGAAGGCTTGTGGAGGATTTGTCCTACCAGGGATCATCGAGGGGTTGATTGTTCGGCTCCTCGAATGATCGAGGTTCAATCGGCTCCACATCCAAAGGTTCTCCTGGGCGTTCGATCGGACGACGTGATGCAGGCCTTGGTCTTTGCTCCGCCCGAGGTCCACTCCCCTGAGTTTCGTGTCGAGGGAAGGGGAGGGGTGGTGCATCACGATCTGTCTCTGAGAAGATCCCTGGCTCAGGCAGGGGTTGCTGTTCGGGCTCCTGAAAGGACTCTCGATAGCTTGGTTGTGCATTTCGCGATTCGCTGTAGGACGAAGGCTCGCGGAAGGATTGCAGTTCTTGCTCTCGAATCGGTTCCCGGTAGGACTCTTCGCGATAGGACTGTTCGCGATAGGTCCTGTCTCGATCCTGAAGCGGTGGTTCATCGAGATAGCGACGCTCACGGGTGCTCTCACTACGGCGATCGTCGAGTTCGACGTATTCGAGTTCGCGTTCTGTTTCAAATCGCTGGGATTCGGGAGCTTCCAGCAAACGAGGTGACTCTTCCTCGGCCTGCCCGGAGCCGAGCTGGTTCTCGACAGGGACGACATTCACTCGATAGCGCTCTCTTTCTTGTTCTTCCCAGCTCGGACCACCTACACCCAGCTTTTCGAGGACTCCACTATTGAGTTGCTTGAGCTTGTCCTCTGCTCCCTCGTAAACAATGATTCGATCGGCACCGCTGCTCACGATCTCGTCAACAGGCATTTCCCAGGTGCTGAGCACGCCTTCGCCCAAGAGGGGAACGCCAACGGCTCCCATCACAAGTGTGGTGAGTTCCCCCGTCTCGATATCGAATGAAAATCCCAGAACCCTGCCCAGTGTCTGGCCGGATTCGGTGATCACCTGGCAGTTGATGACTCGGCTGTAGCGATCGGGTGAAAACGCCTCGCTCAGGGAATCCGCTGTATCCACGAGGATCACATCGCCCACCTGGCGAATGCGATCGAGAGGCATCCAACGGGGCAGACCTGGCAGGAAGCGCGTGAACGGATTGTCCCTGAGACCGAGGGCGACCACTTCCCGTCGGTCGATGTCCACCACAACTTCCCCGACCACACCTAAGCGACGGCCTGAATCACGGGTGATCACTTGGGTTCCCATCAATTCAGAGCGAAGCCAAAGCCTGTCTCTGGGAACCGTCGCTAATGGGTCAGTAGGGGATGGGGACGAGCTCAAACGCAGGCCTCAGCCGAAGTCATTCGACTCATTTTGACGCAAGACTCAAGAGCGCGTCGATCAAGCAGCATCGGGTAATCCAACAACCTGTGTGTGGGCGCCACGAGCCTGGGTGACACCGATGGTGCGCTGGGAGGCCCCGATCATGGGTCGGCGATGACTGACCACCAGAAACTGGGCTTGTTCGGCTTGTCGTGCAATCAAGGCAGCAAGGCGTTCAACGTTCACGCCATCGAGAAAGCTGTCCACTTCATCCAAGGCATAAAAGGGGGAAGGGCGAAACCGCTGAAGCGCGAACAGAAAACTGAGTGCAGTCAGTGATTTTTCCCCTCCAGACATGGCGGCCAAGCGACGCACCGCTTTCCCTTTCGGGTGGGCAACCAGGGTTAGGCCTCCTTCGAGGGGGGCAGCAGGATTATCCAGTTGAAGTTTGCCATCGCCTTCGGACAAGCTGGCAAAGATGTCCCGGAAGTGATTGTCGACAGCTTCAAACGCTTCCATGAAAGCCTCCTGCCGGAGAGTAGCCACCGTTTCAATTCTCACTAACAGTTCTTCGCGCTCCTGCCTGAGCACATCCAAACGTTCTCCCAGGTCTCCAAGTCGGTTCTCGAGCGCTGTTAATTCTTCGAGGGCCAGCATGTTGACCGGTTCGAGGGCCTCCATGCGCTGGAGGAGCTTTTGCAGCTGACTCTGCAGATCTTCCAAGCCTGCAGCACGGATGGCGTCGGGGATCTCTGGAGGCGGATCTGGCAAGGTTGGCTTCAGCTCTTCCAAGCGAATCCTGCCGCTTCGTAATTGCTCTTGAATGGCCTCACGCTCTTCGAGCAATCGCTCCAGCTCCCATCGTGATTGTTGGAGGGTCTGGCGTCGCTCCGCCACAGCGGCCTCCGCAGCGTCACGAGCGCGTCGCTCCTCCCCGAACTTGATCTGAAGAGTCTGTTGTTCGGTTTCTAAGGTCTTTCGACGATCCTGCAGCTCTTTCTGTTCATCACGCCAGCGTTGGTGGACGTCAGCCAATGTTTGAACGGCTTTTTGAAGACTGCTCTCTTCCTCTTCGAGGATCTGTTGCTGGTCATGAATCCGGGTCTGCGCCAGTTCCCGCTCGCGTTGAAGCTGAAGGCAGTCATCGCGCTCCCGACGGGATCGTTCCAGGACCTGGTCAGCCTGTTCCAGTTCGGTCTGGAGCTGCTGCCAGTTGCCTGCATCGGCTTCGGCTTGAACTAGGCGTTCATCCCTGGCGAGTTGCTCCAGCTCCTCCATGAGTGGGGTGATGGTGGTTTGAAGCACCTGGAGTCGCTGCTGTTGCTCTCTTCGGTTGGCCTGGAGGCTGAGCAGACGTTCATTGCGTTGATGGCAACGTTCCAGCAAGGGGCCATGGGCTCGCTGAGCGGCTGTTCGCTGGGCGTCAAGGGCGGCTTGCCGCTGTTCCAACTGACGCAAGATCGGACGCAAGCTGTCGAGTGATTGGAGGAGACGGCCTTCTTCCCGTCTGCAAGCTGAGAGGGTCTCGCCAAGTTCGAGCAAGCGATGCCGAAGGGGTTCGGCTTCATCGTTGTCGCTGCTCAACCCAAAGCTCAGGCCACTGTTTCGTTGGCTGAAACTTCCTCCCGTCATCGCACCACTTTTTTCGAGCAATTCGCCATCGATGGTCACGGCACGGGATCGCCCAAGTTGTTGCCTTGCATGGTTCAGGTCAGTGAAGACAAGCGTGTCACCGAAGACATAGGAGAAGACATCGGCGTAGATCGGTTCAAAGCGGATCAGCTCCACGGCGCGGCCAATCAGTCCGTCGCCGCTGGCTCCATCGGGGCGACGGCCGCGGGCCAGGGCGGCTCCCCCCCAGGACGACTGGGATTGAATTTTGTTGAGGGGAAGAAACGTCAGGCGTCCTGCACGTCGACTTTTCAGCAGGTCGATGGCACGGGCCGCGATGCGGTCATCGTCAACCACCACATGGGTCATGCGCGCACCTGCCGCGACTTCCAGGGCCAAGCGATGGCGATCTTCAACGTCTCCGAGTTTGGCCACCGGTCCATGGATTCCGTCCAATCCCGCCTCCAATAACAGGCGTAAGGCGCCCGTTCCCCGTGATTCCTGCAGGACTTCCCTGCGACTCTCAAGCCGGGCGATATCCCGTTCCAAGCGGGTCTGCTCATCCTCCAGTCTTGAGCGGGTTCGCTGTTGGATGGCCAGTGCCTCGGCTCCTTCCTGCAACTGTTGTCTGCTGTTGCGCAGCTTTTCAAGCAGGGATTGCCATTCCTGTTCGAGCGATTCCAGTAATTCTTGAACCTCGCGGTCTTCCGCGCTGGCCTGGTCCCGTTCGAGTTGCAATTCAGCGTGTCTGGCTTCGTTCTGTCTCAGGCGCTCCTGGAGTTGCTGCTGCTCCTCCCGCAGAGGAGTCAGCCTGGTTTGTCGATCCGATCGTTGAGCAGCACGTTGGCGTTGTTCGTCCAGCCAGGTTCCGGACCGCCCGGCAACGGCACCAAGCCGTCGGCGCGAAATCTCCACGGCTGCCTCCGCATTGCGGCAGGCTTGCTCAGCGGCCTGCATTCTCTCAGGGTTGCAGGCTTGTTTCAGGTTTTGATGGTCGTCCTGGAGTTGTGAGCGCCGATTCGTGAGGTTGTGTCTTAGTTCTTGTAAACGCTCTCCCTCCTGCTGATGCTGAGTTGCCTGGCGCTCAAGGGCCCGCTGTTGGGGGGCCAAACCTGCTAGTTCCGCCTGAACCTTGAGCAGTTGGTCCTCTCCGAGTGCTTTCACGCTGTCTTGAAGGTTTTGAAGGCGTCTGGTGTCCTGAGATAGAGCCTTTTCCTGCTCCACGATTGAAGTGTTTTCGTGGATTTCCTTTTCACTGAGGTGCTGTTGGCGGAGTTTGAGTTGTTGAAGTTCCGCTTCAGCGGCTTCAAAGGCCAGAACGAGCTCCTGCTGCCGGCCCTTTTGCATCTGATCTCGCAGGTCTTGATAGGCCCTTGCTTTGGCGCAGTCCTTCTCAAGACGTTGTCGCGCTGTCAGTAATTCCTGTTCCACAATCCGGCAGCGATCCTGCCGCTCCTGCACATCGTCGAGTTTGCGGTGACTTTGTTCAATGCGGGTATCGAAGAGTGCGACTCCAGCCAGTTCATCAATGAGGCCGCGGCGATCCCGATTGCTCATCGAGACAATCCGTGTGACGTCCCCCTGCATCACAACGTTGCTGCCTTCCGGGTCGATGCGCAATCGACGCAGTTGGGTTTGCAGCTGCTGCAGGTTGCATGGTTCACCGTCCGAGCTGTAACTGCTGCTGTAGGAACCGCCAGGCATGACACGCAGCTTGCGCGTGACGATCCACTCCTTCGCGTCGGCCTTGATCCAGGGCCCCTCCTGTGGAGGTTCAAGACCCTCTTCAGCGGCATCGGGTTGCCAGTCGCTGAGATCAAAACGGACGCTGACAGTGGTTTCTGCAGACTTGCCCGCTTTCAGCATCCCGCTGTTCACCAGATCAGGCAAGCGATCGGCACGCATCCCGCGGCTGTTGGCGAGACCCAGGCAAAACAAAACTCCGTCCAGAATATTGCTCTTGCCGGATCCATTAGGACCTGTCACCACAGTGAAACCGGTTTCGAGGGGAATGGTCATCGCCCCCCCGAAGGATTTGAAATGAGTTAATCCAACCTGGTTGATGTGGACCAACAGGTGACACTGCTGTCGGCGTTTTGAAGCTAGCGAAGCTTCCGCAAAGCTCAAGGAGTTTGTACTGGACTGTCATCAGTCGACGAACGCAGCCGGCAGGTTCCCTTCATGAGTTCAAGGGTGAGGGGGTCCGGCAAACGAAGCGAGGATGTGCCATGCAGTACGACCTTGATCGGATCCTCTGGATGCCTGGGGAGAACGCCTTGGAAGACTCCCCCAAGGATGCGTCGTCCCCAGCCCCGTCCATTTGATACAGCTGCTGCTGTTCGTTCGAGCCAGATCAGTCGATGTCGCGGTAAGGGGGTGGCTTGAAGACTGGGGCCGTCTGGTAGCGGCAAACTGATTAACCGCCAGGTCCGGCAGCTGTCTCCGTCTTCCAGAAGCAAATCCACATGTCGGCTCGCCGGGTCATCCGGAGCATTGGTGTGTTCCAAAAACAGGTACCGCTTCAAGTGACCTGTCATTACTTTCATCTTTGAAACGGTCTCTCTAGTCTGAGGATGGCAGTATCCGGATCCATGGACTCAGCTCCATCCCAAGAGGACTACAAGGATTTTGCGCATCGGTTTCGTGATCGTTTCGAATCGCTTATTCCCGAGATTCAACGTCTCTGGCCTGAAGTGACCCACCAAGCACTGGAGGCCACCCGCGGTAGTTTTGACGAAGTGGTCCAGTTGATTGCTTCGCAGGGCGATCGGGCGGTGCAAACGGTTCAGCACCAGTTGGAAGAGTTGATGCATCAGCCCGGTGAAAGCGTGCGCAGTGTTGCTGAGACGCTTGAGCCATTGGAGCAGCAACTGGAGCAGCTCCTGGATGATCTAAACACCACCCTGCGACCCAAGATTGAACGGCCGGTGAAGGAAAAGCCATTGCTTGCTCTGGCGTTTGCTGCGGGGGTTGGAGTGATGGTGGGTGCACTCCTAGCAGGAGGTCGTCGCTCCTCATGACTGAGATTCCCCGATCTCAACAGGATCGCCCGAGGGGCCTCGGAGTGGCAGCACGCTTGACCTCCCTGGCTGGATCGGTCATGGACCTTCATGTCCGAATCGCTCTGCAGGAAGTCGATCGAGAAAAACGTCGCCTCATCAGCGGTGGCCTGTTTCTGGCCATCGGAGGAATCTTGATGTTGCTGGCTCTCGTGGCCGCTGAAACGGCATTTGTTCTGTGGTCGATGCCTGCTTTTGACTGGTCCTTGATTCAATCCCTGATCGGTGTTGCCGTCTTGAACCTTGTGGTCGCCGGTGTGAGCCTGCGCGTTGGTGGGAAGCTGGCCAAAGGTCCTTACCTGCCGCAGACCGTGGAAGGGTTGACGAAAACCACCCGTGCCGTGATGGGTCGTTGATCAGTCGCGATCAGCGCACTTGGTAGTGCAGCCACCGGCAGTCGATACCTCCGTTGTTGATCGGGATTCGACGGGAAGCTTTCATTCTCAGTGCACCAGTGATCCTGGGGTTGCCACTCAGCAACCAGAAATCCCATCCCGAACATTGTTGCTTCACCATCACTCCGAGATCGTTGTAGAGCGCTTCCAAATCCTGATCCCCTCCTAACCGCTCGCCGTAGGGGGGATTGCAAACCACGGTGCCTGGTCCGTCAGGAGGCTGAAGATCGCGAAAATCGCCCGTGTGGATGGTGATGAGGTGGGATAGCCCAGCAGCTTCGACATTCCCTCGAGCTTGCTCTGCAATGGAAACATCCTGCTCACAGCCGACGATGATGGGCGTCAGTCCCCCGCTGATCTGTCGCCTGCGCGCGCGTTCGCATTCCTCTTCCCAGAGGTGAGCATCAAAATCAGCCCAACCCTCCAGTGCAAAGCTGCGATTCAGGCCTGGTGCATGGCTTGCTGCCAGTGAAGCCGCCTCGATCAGCAGGGTCCCGGAGCCACAGAGAGGGTCCAACAGGGGGGTTGTGCCGGTCCATCCGCTCAGGCGGATGAGACCGGCAGCGAGATTTTCTTTCAATGGCGCAAGACCCATTGCTGCGCGGTAGCCGCGTCGGTGCAGACTTCCCCCTGATCCGTCGAGACTTAAGACGCCGCCTTCGCGATCGAGGTGAACGTGGAGGTGGAGATCAGGTTGGTCGAGATCGACCGATGATCGCTGACCCCAAAGCGCGCGTTGTCGATCGACGACTGCGTTTTTCACTTGTAAGGCGGTGTAGTGGCTGTGATTCAGCCCGGGTGCCGTCCCTGTGACATCGACTCGGAATGTCATGGATGGATGCAGCCATCGTTCCCAATCGAGGCCTGCTTGAATTCCTGCATAGAGCGACTCGCGGCCTTGGCAAGGAAAGCGGGCCACCTCTCGCAACAGGCGGAAGGGAAGACGACATTGCAGATGAAGCCGATACAGACAAGCCATATCGGCTTCGAATGACGCGGCCCTGCGCAGAGGCTTCACCGCCTTGGCTCCGAGCGCAACCAATTCAGACATTCCGGCGTCTTCCAACCCTTGAGGAAGGACGCAGATGCCATTGATTCGCTTGGATTGAACGCGCTTCTTCACCATTATTGGTTCAGTTGCTACGGTTTTAAACAGTATCTGAACACTAATCGGCTGGTGTTGTTGTAAGGCTTCCCGTGATAGTTGGCAAAGTTTATTTCTTTGGAAGAAAGATTTGAGTTGCTGCTAATTCACGCGCAATTTATTTCATAGAAGAGAGTTGACTTGCTGTATTGGAGTGGAGGATTGGAATATTGAGAGGATTGCGCAATCAGCAAATGTGCCAAATTCTGGCGTTATTAAGTCGATGCGTGCAGTCTTGATTCTCGGCAATGGCCTACAGGAAGTGAGGCATTTTTGACGCTGATCGGCAGGCATGAGTTGCTGTGTTGCTCCAACTCCAAAGGTTTCTGCAAGAGTGCTCCAATCGCGAAGAGGTTGATGTTGTTTTGAATCAAGAGTTGTTTGACTTTGTTCTCGAGTGGTCTTGCAAAGGGGGTATTTGCGTTGTCAACGTTGATCGCTGCGTTTCTATTTGAATCGTGATGCCGTTGTGAAGAGCATTGTCGAGTCTGCTGATGTGATCTTGGTCTGAATTGGCTTGACCATTCAGTGCATGATTCTCTCCTTTATTTGCTTCGTTTCGTCTGTACTTGCCACTCCGATTTTGCATTTACTCCTTTTTACGGCTTGATCTTTATGAATTGGGGGTAGAGGGTCTGCTTTGACGAGGCGTGATGAATCTTGCCTGGCTCAATTGCTGTATTAAGGACCTCTGCTCTGCAGGGTTGTTGAAGGGACTCAGATGACGATCCAGTCCTGTTGGAGCTGTAAGGGTTCATGGTTGTTCGAATCCCGTCTGACGTCGTCTCTCAACAGCCGTTGTTTTCAGCTAAGCCGCACTCATGGGTCAAGCTTGTGCAGCTATCACATGTGATGCCAGAATGAATGGGTCCGTTTGTACGGACTAGGTGGTCCACACCGGTGTTTCGGACAGCGGTTCGATTCCGCTCAGCTCCATTCTCCCTTCGGGGCTGCAATGGTTTCGACGGGGCATAAGGAGGGTGACTGAAGCCTGCTCGG
>WTGE01000221.1 GCA_011525445.1 Synechococcus sp. CO36386bin_37 | reverse complement strand
TCGCCAAACTTGCCGCCGAACAAGCTGAGCAAGAACGACTCGCAAAACTTGCTGCTGAACAAGCTGAGCAAGAACGACTTGCAAAACTCGCCGCCGAACAAGCCGAGCAACAGCGACTCGCAAAAATTGAAATCCAAAAAGTCCAACAAAGACGTCTCGCTGAACTCGCTGCTCAGAAAGCTAAGCAACAGCGACTCGCAGAACTTGCTGCTGAACAAGCTGAGCAAAAACGCTTAGCCAAACTTGCTGCTCAGAAAGCCGAACAACAGCGACTTGCAAAACTTGCTAGTCAAAAATACAATCAAGCAGATGCTATTACAATTGCGCAAAAGAATAGTAGCCCTAAAATTCAAACTATTACAGACTCAAATGGGAGAAGATTACAACTCTCAAATCGCTCACAGGTTGTTGGAGCACTATTAGCAGAGCAGAAGAAACTTTTTAAACAAAATAAAATTTTGGAGCAAAAAATTATTGCTTTGCAATCAAGCGAAAATTCTATTGAGCCTGCTCCGAATCAAAGCAATTCAGAAATTGCACTAACTTCTAAAGAATTAATGGGAGATCAAAACAAGTTCCTTCAAAAATTCGACTCCAATACGAGCAACCTTCTTTATCAAGTCAGTCCTAGAACTAGACTTGAGCAAGCAAGGCTTTACATTAAAGATAACAAAGCATCACAAGCTTTGCTAGCGCTAGAGAACTTCACTCCAGAAGAAAACAATCGTGCAGAGTACCACTTCTTAACGGGAAGGGCTTATCAAGAGCTAAAACTAAATACAAAAGCATTGGCTAGCTATTCTATAGCAATTCATCTAAATGCAGGTCACTACAAAGCGCTAAACAATCGCGGACTGATCAAGGGTGCTCTCAAGGATATGTCAGGAGCCATGGACGATCTCAATAAATCAATTCAAGCGAATCCTAATTACGCTCCTGCTTACATGAATCGTGGCGTAACGAGAGCAGCTTTGAAAAAAATTGACTTAGCAATTGAAGATTTCACCAAAGCTATTGTTCTTAATCCTGCTTATGGAGACGCTTACCGAAATAGAGGAATAACATATAAGTTTAGTGGCAACATTAATGGCGCTTGCCGTGATTGGCTTAAGGCAGGTGAGCTTGGTCAGTCAGCTGCTCAAAAGTGGTTCCAAAGGCATTGCAGACGCAAAGGATAGGTTACACTTACTTCTCTTTAGTTAATCAATATAGACACTACATCTGTAGGTCTTTCCCAAATCTATTGCCACCGACGACGTCTCTGTATAGAATGGAGATATCAGATTCATCCTAACGCCTCCAATGCTTAAGAAAGTTGCATTACTGGGCATTATTTCTTTGTCTTGCTTTGGAGTCTGTTCTAAGGCTCAGCAAGTGTCTTCTCTTGAAGCTCCTACACTTCCAACGTTGTCGTCTCTTCAGGTAGGGACAAGCGGCACGCTCAACCAGACCGTCTCGACAGGATCTAAAGCATCTCTCAGCTTTGGCTCCAGCACCAGCTTCGGTGCCAGTGCCAGCTTGAGTGGAACAAGTTCAACCTCTACACAAGTTGCATCAAGAGTAAAACTTAAAGATTTAGACGTCGCCAATGAAGAATCTCAGTTCACCGTAGCAACTGACAATCTATCTTGTCCAACAGGTAATTGCATTAGCACTCGATTGGGTGAAACTATAACTGCAGATGGCACTACAACAGGGACAATTACTGCTGAGATTTCTAATCTTCGGGCAAACAATCAAACTGACCAAAACAGCCCTGATAGTAACTACACCAATGGAAGTGCCGATCTTGGTGGTGTTAAAGCCAGCAACGATTTGGTACTAGATGGTTTTGGAAGTGAATTTAGTGTGGCAACACGAACAGTTCACCCTGACAGCACGACAGATCAATCTGATCCAGACGCATTAACAAAAGATGAAAACCAACTGTCGAATGGTTCAGCCAGCTCAGTAGTTAATTCTCAGACGACTGTCGATATTAATACCAACCAATTTGTTTCTACTTTCCAACAAGCTTACTAATGTTAGGAATGCTTAAAATAGGGCTGGCGAGTTTAAGTCTCTTGGGCCTTTTTTCATTTTTGTCGACTCCATATTCTTATGCTCAAGTCGGCATTATTGAATCCACTGGACGATCATCTTCTAAATCCGTTTTTTCGTATAAGATTACATCTACTTTCTCAACTCAATCAACTGTAGAAGGTACGAACATTATAGGTGATGCTAAAGCAAATGTAGAATTGGCCCCAGGTGGATATATTACGAATAAGATTGGAGACGAAAGTGGAAATGCGGGTGCAACATTTGATGCAAGCCCAACAGGGTCAACCGTTCAATTACAAGGGGTAACTGGTGAAAACTTATATTTGCTTGAAGGAGGTTCTACCTTTACTAGCAATATCGAGACAGTTGATAATCCGGACCCGAGTAAGGCCGTTCGCGGTACCGCAAGGGCAACCGCAATCCAAACCACGATTGTGGATGTAAACTACGGGTCTGAATCCTTTCAGAGCAGTTTCGAGCAGACATTCTGATAATGAAACAAGCCATTCGCATACTTCATAAAAAGCTCGCAATTCTCTGCTTCTCTCTGCTGATGCCAGTGTCAGTGTCTGCTCAGCAAACAAACAACGCAGCTAACTTAACGAATAGTGCTGCACCCTCAGCATCTTCCGTAACGACTGGTGGTACAAATATCAACTATCAAACGAACAACGCATACAACAATGAGATGGGTTTCGGCCCTGGTGTCTTTTGTAGAACACCAACATTGTATGTGGGCGGCAATATCGGCCATGTAAAGCAAGATAACTTTGACCCAATTCAAGAAAGTGGTAATCGTAATCTCACAAAATCAATGAATGCTGGGATACTATTCCCATTTGGATCACGCATTATTGATTATTGCAAACGTTATGCTGAGACAATCGCAAGGGACAAGGAGATTAGTTCACAAGTTTCCATGTTAAAACTTTGCAACGAATTAAAGCGTGATGGGTTAGCTGTTGATCCAGAGAAGTTTCCCCTCCTAGCCCCCTGTGCAGATGATACTCAGACCACTGCGAAAGCTCCACCTATGAAAAAGCCCCGTTCAGGCCGTCCTCAACCTATGAACAACATTGATGCAGATATGAAACCAACAACAACGCGTTCTCTCTAAAATATGAAATTTAAACCAGACTTGCTTGTTGCATTTGGTTTAATATTACCTGCTTCTTTTGTTGATCAGTACGCTACGTACGCTTCTGCAGAATTTTCTGTCTATTGTAGTAGTAATATGGATGGTACTGGCATCTGTATGAAAGAGGGCACAACTGAAACCATTGAATGTATCATTTTACAGGGTTCAATTATCGGCTGTCGAGACAAATCGAGTCAGTTTAAATGTGTTCAATTTGGTCAAATTATTGCCAACCAGGCTCAGTTTTCTTGCAAACAAGTCGAACCCAAAGCGCAAACATCCATTTTGAACGAGGTCAAAGATTCTCCTGTATTCAAGCGATCTGAACCAGTAGTTAAAGCAGCTCCATCTAATTTAAGTCCTTTTGATCAAACTCAGCCAAAATTTGAATCTTTCACGGATGGAGCATTCTGAGATGATCCATTTTTCGCTAGTTTCATTGGGCATTTTCTTCATCAACATATTATATATTCCAAGCGCATTCTCGAAACCGAAGGGTTGCAGCCCAAGTGATCCAACTGGAAGAAATAGTGCGGCAGATCTTTGTCTAAAATATCCACCATTTGGCCTCAACCCCTATGGAAGTAGTTTCACTGATTCGTTTGATCACAAGGGTTTTTATGGTCCTAAAATCACCCCGATCAAACAGGGCATCGACTTAAAACCCCGCAAGCAGGACGGTTTCTTTTCAGGTGTTAAAGCGAAGAACAGTATGACAATTATTAAGTCTAGTTCTGGAAGGAAATGGCGTGGAAAAGTAACCCCTCAAAAAATTTACTTGAAATAATTAAATTCATGTAACCTTTACAGTTGTGCGGCTAATTTGTTATTAGTTTACTGATTCTCCTGATACCATCCAGGTATCTTTAAGTAAAAAGCGCTGTTTTTATCATTTTCGCTCGCCTGCACTTGCCAGCAACAGGTGCGTCCTCCATCCCGGCTCAACAACAGCTCATTGGCCCATAACCATACAAGTTCAGCGGATCCTTCCATGCCAACGTTATCCATCACGCGCAGATCAAGGGCTCCCAGATCATGAAGTCGTCTCCACTCCTCGAGCAGTGGATCATCGGAGTTGACGAGAAAAGTATGGTCAAACTGCTTTTTAAGACGGTCAGATAATGGACGTAAACTGGAAAAATCCACCACAAAGCCACAGTCATCCAAATGATGGGCGGCAAACCAGCATTGGAAGCTACGGCTGTATCCATGAACGAAATGGCAATGGCCGGGATGACGCCACTGGCGATGGCAACAGGGAAAGCCATCGAAACGCTTGCTGCAGGTGTGGCGCGAGGGTGAGGTGTTCAACACGACGGTGAGAAGCCAGTACGGGAGGATTCAGACAATGACAAGCGCTACGCAGAGCCCCACATGAAGCCCCTAAGCCCTCCTTTTATCAACAACCTCCGTTTTAACGAAGCGGGACTGATCCCAGCAGTAGCTCAGGACTGGCTGGACGGTGCCGTGCTGATGGTGGCCTGGATGAACCGGGATGCGATTGAAGCGACCCTGCGCACCGGAGAGGTGCATTATTGGAGCCGCTCACGCCAGGAGCTCTGGCACAAAGGGGCCACCAGCGGTCACATCCAAACCATGCGGGAGATCCGCTACGACTGTGATGCCGACGTGCTGCTCGTGACGATTGAACAGGCCGGGGAGATCGCCTGCCACACGGGGGCGCGCAGCTGTTTCTACGAAAACAGCGATTTACGAACGGAAGGAGGGGCAAAGGCTCTGGCTCCACCAACAGATGCCTGCACCGAACTGTTCCGGGTGATCGAGGGGAGACGCGAGCAACCGGAGGAAGGAAGCTACACCAACCGCCTGCTGGATGGTGGTGACAATCGCATTCTCAAAAAGATCGGTGAGGAAAGTGCTGAATTTGTGATGGCCTGCAAGGACGACAACCCCGAGGAGATTGCAGGCGAAGCTGCGGACATCCTGTTTCACATGCAGGTGGCCCTGGCCCATCACGGCGTCAGCTGGCGACAGGTGCAGCAAGTGCTGGCCACCCGTCGCGGAGCCCCGAGGCGCCACAGCGAAGCTCCTCAATCCTCACAGGGTCCATCGGACTGAATCAAGATTTCATCGCCGAGTTGGGCCCGTTCCAGCAATGTTTCGAGGGTGTTGCGACCGACATTGATGCAGCCACCAGTCAATGCTTTTCCAATTCGGCTTTCGTCATTGCTGCCATGAATAGCAAAGCTGTACCAGCGGAACCTGCCGTCATAGGTATTGAACGAAAAAGGCTGAGGCGTCGCGGGAACGGGCTCCAGGCTGATGTAGCCGATTCCATATTCATCGGTGCGTCCGTCCCCTTTGAAATCAATGGAGCTCATATCGCGAAACAAGCTGCTCCTGAGTTCCTCTTCCGGTCGGCCGGATGCGGCAATCAGGTCAGGAGCCATCTCAAAGCGATCCGCACTGAGAATCCCGTTCACACGGAACCGCCCCAGGGGAGTCCAACCATCCTGAAACCAGCTTCCGGCACAGGCCAATCCCTCTCGTCCTGAGCCCACGGAGAAGCGCAGCTCGCCGTTGCTATCGGGTAGCACACCCTCACTCTTCGATGGGTCATTCGCGTCAAGCTTGACCGTCAGTCCAGCGATGCTCCTGGGAATGGGCTCAGGACGCTCCGCCCCGGGTCTGGCGCCACAGCTGATGACCATCGGCACCATGGAAAGCAGCAGAGTGATGCTCCGAACAGCGGCCATGACCGTTGCACAACTGGCGGCAGCATGACCGATCCCCTGGAACCCTGCACAAGCACGGAACAGTGAAGATAACAATGAATTATTAATACGATATCGTGCAAAAATGAGGGTTCAATCCGTGGCGGCCGATCCGAGGCGCGTGCTGAGGCGACGCAACCAATTCAGCGTCTCGCGGTCTCTCTTTGAGAGCTGCAGCACCGGGGCCTGTCCCTGGTGAACCGCCATGGCATCTCCAGGTTCAGAGCTGTGCCCCCAGAGCCCGAAAGCGTGGCCCAGCTCATGCAACGCCGTGGCCTGCAACACAGGCGCCCGAAGCTCTGGGGAGACAAGCACCGTCACCTTGGGCTCAAACCGCCACACCCCCTGCCGGCGGATCTCGACCAACTGCAATCGACTGCGACCATTGCTGGCGCGCCAACCGCCTGCTGTCCGCCGCCTGGGAGGCCGTTGGCGCAGCACCTGCACATGGGACTGATTCGGATCCTGGACACGCACCAGGGGAAGGTGGCCTGACCAGGTGTCGATGGCCGCCCCCACAGCCGTGAGCCAACGCTGTTCCCAACGATCTGGCCGATCAGCGGCTGCAGGCTCGATCCAGACGCACCATTGCTGCAGCGACGCCGGTCCCATGGCCGTGGTAGCCAGGTTGAGGCCATAACCAGGTGCCTCAGAGAAGGCTGAACGGATCAGGGGGGCCACCTCCAACAGGCGACTCTCCTGAGCTGGAGGACAAGGCTCCGCAGGCATCAAGCCACAGGTAAGCCCACACCACGGGCCATCAGCGTTGCCAGGAAGGGAATGCTGGCAAACCCAACCAGTTCAATGTTGATGATCCAGGCCAGGCGAGTGGCCAACGCCTCGCTGACCTGCGGCAGTTCACCCTTGCGCAGGGGGATGGCCCAGAGGATGTACGTAATCGTGGGATAGAGCGACAGGCCACCAACGGACAGGTACAGACCGACCTTCCACCAGAACAAAGGGTTCTGCGTATAGAACTCGGAGCCCTGCCCGAAATGAATCACCCGCAGGATGCCGCTCACCAGCAGCGCCAGCGCTGCGATGCCGTAGACGATGTCGGTGATGACCATGGCCGTGGCTTCACCGCGATCGGGATTGGCCTTGATCAGCTTGCGCTCCAGCACAAGAGCACCGAAACAGAGCATGAAGCTCACGTAGTGCACGTAGGCGACACCGGCATTTTTAGCGATGTCGGCAGTCAGAGCCACAGCCAGCTGCATGGGATTCGACTGGAAAACGCCGCGACCCTAACCGGCCTGACGGCACCCCCATCAAAGATTGCCTTCAACAAGCAGAAGAAAAGGTATAAACATTGCCAAATTATTAATTCCGCAGTCTTTATTACACCCACAAAAGAAAAACATATGCGTTCTAGGTTCAATTGAGCTGCAATGGCTAAATGGTGAGTTCTCTGAGTGCCTTTCTTGGTGAAATCGGCCGCCACCAGTTACTGACCCCAGAGCAGGAACTCATGTTGGGGAGGAAGGTTCAGGCAATGGTTGCCATCACAGAACCCTGCCATCTCGCTGGAGGACAAGGTGATGCCTGCGAATTCAGCGATGAGGACAAAGCCCTCATTCGACGCGGAGAACGAGCAAAAAATCAAATGATTACCGCCAACCTTCGGCTGGTTGTCAATCTCGCCAAGCGCTACCAGGGGAAAGGCCTCGATCTCCTCGATCTCATCCAGGAAGGGACCCTTGGCCTGACCCGTGCCGTGGAGAAGTACGACCCCACCCGAGGCCACCGCTTTTCGACCTACGCCTACTGGTGGATTCGTCAGGGACTCAACCGTGCTCTGTCCACCCAGAGCCGCACGATTCGCATTCCCGTCAACGTCAACGAAAAACTGACCAAGTTGCGGGCTGCCAAAGCGCTCTTGATGCAACGCAACGGTCTGACACCGACCTCGGAGCAACTGGCGGAACTCATGGAGATCCCGCTCTC
The DNA here is from genome assembly GCA_011525445.1 of Synechococcus sp. CO36386bin_37. The sequence continues at coordinate 2,418 of WTGE01000221.1, read as the reverse complement.
CGAAGTCGAGGATCTGCTGGCCTGTGAACTGCGCAGCGTCACCGTGAGTCTTCAAGGGGTCGTGAAGTCGAAATCGGATCCCTCCGAACTGGTGGACGTTCTCCCGAGCGATGAACTGCCTCCGATGGAGCGGGCTGAAATCGCCGAACGATCCGCATCGGTTTGGACCTTGCTCGGCAAAGCCAATCTCACGCCCAAGGAGCGCACCGTGGTGACCCTGCGCTTCGGCCTCGACGGCACCAACGAGTGGCGCACCCTGGCCGAGGTGGCACGGCACATGAATTGCTCGCGTGAATATTGCCGTCAGGTTGTGCAGCGTGCCCTGCGAAAACTGCGTAAAACAGGCATTCAGAGTGGTCTGGTGGAATCGACCCTCTGAACCGCCAACCTGCGAGGACCGTTGATGGGGCAATCCACTGAACGAGCATCCCAGGCCACCATTGATGCCACGGTCATCGACAGCGAACTGGTTGATGAAAATCTGCTGAAGCGGCTGCTGGTTCGTGCCGGGAGAACCTTGGCAACCCCTGCCCTGGAAGCACTGGAGCTGCTGCTTGATCCGAGCACGCCGTCACCGGTCCGTCTGACGATGCTGGCAGCCCTCAGTTACCTCCTGATGCCGGCCGACCTCATCCCGGACATCCTCCCGGTGGCCGGATTCAGTGATGACCTCGTCGCCTTGACGGCCGTGATCGGGGTCTGGCGAAATCACCTCACCCCAGCCATCCAGGTCCGGGCCCAGCGCAGACTGGATCAGTGGTTCCCACTGACACGCTGAGCAACGACCGATGGCTGCCTGGACCCCTGAATTGGAAGCAGAGCTGAGTCAACTGCTGAAGGACTGGCTCAAGCAGCAAGGTCGCACCCAGGCAGACCTTCGCCGCAGCCTCAAGGCCGTCTCCACGCGGATGCCAGCGCTGCTGGAGGTCCTGGAACGGGAACATCGGCTCAACGGCCTCTCCGGACTGGTGGCACGGCTCTGCCGTGTGGAAGCCGAATGGCAGGGCGGCGATGATCGACCGGTTGAAGCGGCAGAGCAGAACGATCCCTTCGGCCAATTGGATCTCCTGCTCCAGGAAATTCGCCAGGACTGCCCCAGCTGAGACACTTCAACGGCAAAGTGGTGATCAACAGCGAGGACCCAATGACCACGGCAACGTTGACCGCTGTCTGCACGCTGCTCCTGAGCTTGAGCACAGCACTCGCTCCTGTTGCCAGAGCGCAATCAGAGGGCTGGATGCTGGGTCCCGGCAGCAAAACCGGCAAAGACAGCAAGGTGGTTCCCACCAATTGCGTGACGACAGCCGACGGCGCCATCACCTGCGACACCAAGGTCGAGACACCGTCCAGCAACACACCGGCCCGGCCTTATTACAACCCCTTCAACGACTGATCAAGCCGTGAATCGTTCCCGCAGGTCGCAAACGTCCTTTCTGACCGTCGTTGACTCCGGAGAACGGGAAGTTGCCCGATTGCTCACCCTGATCACCGGCGTCGTGATCCTGGCGGCACTGGTTCAGCTGGTCACATCGCTTGGCTCCAAGCTTCTGACCGGAGCGGAGGCCACCTGGCTCGGCGATGACCTGATCAAAGTGCTCGGTGATCTGCTGACCGTGCTGATTGCTCTGGAAGTTCTCCAGAACATCACCAGTTATCTGCGCCGTCATGTGGTGCAGATTGAATTGGTCCTGGTCACGGCTCTCACAGCCGTGGCCCGCAAAGTGATTGTTCTGCCATCCGGCGCGGAAAACAAACCCCAACTACTAGTGGGCCTGGGAATTGCTGTGGTGTCCCTTTCAGCGGCTTACTGGCTGGTCAAGCGGGCCAATGCAGGGCCAGCCAGAGTGTCCCGGGAGCGGGATCCGTCCGTTCCACCCGATGACGACGATGGGGAGGACAGAACCAATGGTCACCCACGCTGAGATCGATCTCTTCTGTGGGGTTCTCGCAACGGATGCGCGCACTGCCCCGCAGCAGTAAGACCCACTCGAATGACTCCTGACTCATCCATTCCCCAAGGGGGGTTGATGCGTCGTTGGAGTTGATCACGGTCAACCGCCAACGATCTCCTTCAAGCAGGGTGCGCTCAGATTCGCTTCCGGAAGCGGGAAGATCCTCACGCAGCAGGTTGTCGTCATCGACGGCAGGGATGTCCGGTTCCCCCCAGCGACGTGCAATCTCAAATCCCCAGGTTCTGGCGAGGGCCACAACTTCGTTGTGACTCGTGCAGGCAGCCAGCGATTGCCTGCGCTGATCATCACCATCAAGGCTCTGAACCAACTGCTGAAGCTGGTCCACCTTGTACAGGAAGCGACTGAGATCCTGCTCTGTCATTCCCATCGCAACTCGGCATGCAGTGATCCTGGCAACAGACAGAGGGACTCTCAGACGCCGAAAGTCAGGAAGCCCTGATCTTCC
>WTGE01000014.1 GCA_011525445.1 Synechococcus sp. CO36386bin_37 | reverse complement strand
CTGCTTGCCTTGGAACCTTTTGGAATCGGTCATCCGGCGCCATTGTTCTGGTCCAGAGGTTGCAGGGTGACATCACAACGACTGCTGCGTGGTGGGCATCTCAAACTCACTCTCACGCAAGGCGATGATCAGAGAGAAGCCATCGCCTGGCGTTGGCGAGAGAACAAACCGATTCCTGCCCTGGTGGATGTTGCTCATCGAATCAGCCTCAATCGTTGGCAAGGGGAAGAGACATTGCAACTTGAAATCGAAGCCCTCCGGGAACATCACACCTGCACGGATCTGCATCGCGGTCCGAACGTGTATCGCTGCATGCGAAGACATCAGGAATCAACCGTCGACATCTGGAACCCTGCCGGGGAGTGTCTCTCGGGCTCGGTGAACAGCGACGGAGTATTTGAAACTGACGACATCAGAGCGAAACACCCTTACGTTGCGGACCTCATTCGAGACGCTTGCATCGGTCTCGGCCTAACTCCATGACCCCCCAACCTTCAACCAAGCGCAAACACATTTCGGGCGCAACTGCCCTTCTCAATGAATTCAGCAGACTTTCACGCCACTTCGTTGGCTTGCTTGTGGCTGGCGTCCTGATCGGTTTGGCCTGTCTTCCCCTGAATCTTGTCGATCGAATTCAGGAATGGCTGTTCCAGTTTCTCCCCACGACCGGTGAGACCAGCTGGACCTCCAAGGGTTTGCTCATCGCCCTGGCCCCCTTGGTTGTGATGCCAGTTCTCTTGATGATTCAAAGGGGTCCCTGGCGTGGTGGCGCGGGATCGGGCATCCCGTCAACGATGAATGCCATCGAGGATCCGTCCTTGATGGCCGAGGCAATGGCTGCCGACAGCACCATCCACCGCGGCATTCTCTGGTCGATTGCCACTGCTGCCATGCTCCCGTTGGGCCGGGAAGGCCCCGTTGTTCAATTCGGCTCTGCAGTGGCAAGAGTGTGTCAGAGACGCTGGCCGAATTGGATGCCAGCTCTCACCGAACGTCAAATGGTTGCCATCGGTGGCGGTGCGGGCCTGGCAGGGGGATTCAATACGCCTTTGCTGGGGGTGGTGTTCATGCTCGAAGAACTCACAGCTGAGTATTCAACCGTGACGATCTGGCCGGCCTTAGTGGTCTGCGTCGCCGCAGCCGGTTTTTCCAACCTGGGTGGAGAGCCCATCTTCAGCTTGGGGATGATCAATGTGTTGTCTCCAGAAAGAGAACAACTCATGCTGGCGATTCCGATTGGAATCGCGGCCGGACTGGTGGGTGGATTGTTCAATCGGGGGTTGGTCTGGACCACATCTCGATTGGCTCCCATCGTTCGCCTGCGCCCTCTGCGCACGGGCTTGTGGCTGGGAGGACTGCTCAGCCTGCTCGCCCTGTTGAGCTGGGGAACGAGTAGCTCTGATGGTGAAGCCCTCGTGAAACAACTGCTCGAAAGCGGGTTACCAGAGGTTGGTGCGGATCACAATGATCTTCAATCGCTCCTGGTTAGTCTCTGGATCACCATTGTCAGGGTGATCGGCCCCATGCTGGCGCTTGCACCTGGCGTGCCCGGTGGACTGATTGACCCATCCCTCACCTTTGGGGCCATCCTGGGCTACACAACCTGCGCCGCGATTGGTTACAGCACTCAGGTTGGAGTGGGTTTGGGACTGGCCGCTGGTCTTGCAGGCGCTACACAACTACCGCTCGTATCCTTGATTTTCTCCTGGAGATTGGTAGGTGATCAACAGCTATTCCCAGGAGCTTGCCTTACGGCTGTGATCGCAGCGTACACCGGGCGCTTGATCAGCCGCGCTCCGGTGTACCACGCTCTGGCGAAGCTTCAGAGAGCTCCGCGTCTGTAGAAAAGAATGAAGATGACTGCTGGTCCGGCGAGGGTGATGAGAGCAAGAGCCCCAAAATTTGCGATGAGGTGGATATCAAATCCCATGGAAGGAAAGCAGTTGATCAGAATGGTGCCTTCATAAGGTTACGAGGCCCAAGCTCATTACCCTTCATAAGGAGTGTCACTGTGATGGCTTGTCACAGCGCATGGTGAATGCGTCCATGAGCCGTAATCAACTTCACTGGTCTTGCCTGAGTCAATGCGGCGCCTGTTGCCGACTCGCTCCAGAAGAACGACAGGAAGCTCTTGAAGCTCTCAGTGCTGATCAGCAAACGCTTTATTTGGAGATGGTGGGGGACGACGGATGGTGTCGACATTTCGACAAGGGAGGGCGTCGCTGCCGAATTTATGAAGACCGCCCGGAGTTCTGCCGGGTCAGCGCACTGGCCGATCTGTTTGCGGTTGCAGCTGACGAAGTGAATGCTTTCGCCATTGATTGCTGCAGACAGCAGATTCGCTCGGTTCATGGCGGAAGAAGCCGAGAACTGCGTAGGTTCGAGCGGTTGATCCGCTCACCTCAGAATTGTGATGACTGATGCAGGGAGTGATAACAGGCTTGGATTCAATGCTGTCCTGCTGAGCACTTTCACCACCGTCTTCCTGGCTGAACTCGGAGACAAAACCCAATTGGCAACCCTCCTGCTATCAGCTCAGTCGGGGGAACCCTGGCTGGTGTTCGCGGGTGCCGCTTTGGCATTGATCTGTTCCAGCCTGGTCGGCGTTTTGGTGGGTCGTTGGCTTTCATCCATTCTTCCCCCCGAGCGGCTGGAGCAAATGGCCGGTCTGCTGATGGTGGGACTTGGTCTGTGGCTCGGAAGCCAAGCCTTGAAATCACTCCTAGCAACCCACTCCATCTGAGCGTGCCATGGATATCACCCTTCTCATCTCCACATTCGTGACCGTGTTTTTAGCCGAACTCGGAGACAAGACACAACTGGCAACAGTCGCCATCAGTGGCACATCCAATCGACCGTTAGCGGTTTTTATCGGTTCATCCAGTGCCCTGGTTCTGGCGAGCTTGATTGGGGCTGTGGCAGGGGGTTCACTCTCTACGCTGATCCCAGCAGATTGGCTGCAGCTGGTTGCATCCACAGGCTTTCTCGTGATCGGCGGTCGTTTGCTGTTGCCCATGCTTCAGGCAGAAGTGACGTCAACGCAAACCGACGACTAAGACTGGGTTCAGCCCGTGGGGTGGATCACGGACGGGCGCTTACACTCCAGGGGATCGACAATCGATTGCACTACAGACTCTTCGAGTGCAGCGGTTTGATTAAACGCCCGGTCCTGAAGGCCGGTTTCCTGCACGCCCCGATGAAATTCACGGTTGCCGACCTTCTCGACCAGGTCCCCCAAGACGGTTCCCTTGAGGTCAGCAAGCTGGAGAAGATTCTCCGTCTCACCAATCGAGCCGACAAGCATTCACTCAGCATTGCGCTGCAAGGCCTGAGTCGCCTTGGGATCTTCAAGCTTGAGGATGAGGGCTCGGTGTCGCGATGCAGTGACATCGGGTTGATCGAAGCGCGTTTGCGATGCAGCAGCAAAGGCTTTTGTTTTGCCATCCGAGACGACGGGGGAGAAGACGTTTACATCCGCGACCACCAACTCAATCACGCCTGGAATGGTGACCGAGTTCTTGTGAGGATCCTGCGCGATGCCGGTCGGCGTCGTTCTCCTGAAGGAGGGGTTCAGTGCATTTTGCAGAGGGCAACCACAAGCCTCCTCGCTCAGGTGGAGGAACAGGACGAGCGGCTGCTGGCGATTCCTTTGGATGACCGCCTGCTGGGGACCATCGAACTGCCTGAAAGCGACAGCAGTTATCGGATCGAGGGCCCCGTCACTTCGGTTGTTGAAGTGAAGCTGGATCGCTATCCCATCGCCCAGCATCCAGCCCGTGGACACGTGGCCCGTTCCCTACCCCTCAACGGTGGTCTTGATGCTGATCGAGACCTGTTGCTCACCAAGGCCCATCTGCATACCAGGGTCAACGCTCCCAGAACAACGTTGAAAGCTCCATCCGACAAACGACGAAAGAACCTCACCGAGCAACCTTGTCTGCTGCTGAACAATTGGCAGATTGATGACGCTCCACAGCTTCCGGCAGTGCACGTTGTTCCCCATGAAGGGGGGACCAGACTCTGGATTCATGCTCCGGCGGTAGCCGAACGCGTCAACCCCGGCAACAGTCTTGATCAATGGTTGGCGGAACAGAGCGAAGCTCTTTGTCTGGGAAACAAATGGCTCCCGCTGCTCAGTGCCAATCTCTCCAAGGCTGCGGCATTTCGTGTTGGTGAATCGCAGGCTGCTGTGAGTCTGCGCGTTGATTTTGATGCTGAGGGAACCACTCGCGACTGGGAATTTTGTCTGACCAAGATTCGTCCTGTTGCCGAAGTGAAATCCGAGGCCTTCGCAGCCTTGGCGACACGAAAACCACGGTCACGCACCATCCCAACAGCCCTGAAACCGATCAAGGAGCAAATCGGTCAACTGGAAACATTGGTGTTCTGCGCGAAAACTCTTCATGCTGCGGAGTTGAAACGCGGCCAGATCGAATTGGATCTTCCCGTTCCTGATCTGGATTCACTGGGAGATCTACGCAGCAGTGAACCGGATGGAAGCCAGCGCCAATGGATCGACCCTTTACGAGAGGAGGATCCCTTTTCGATTTTGGCTGTTCTTCTTCGTGCAGCACACGCCACCTGGACGCAACACTGCCTGGATTTCAATCTCCCGGCTCTTGTCCTTCAAGCCCATGATCCCGAAAGTGGGGCTCTCAACGACGTTGCCAAAGCGGCCATAGCGCTCGATCTTCCGCTCGCCTTGGATGCGGAGGGAACCACCTCGGCTTCTGAACTTGCTCAAGCGTTGATCGGTAGTCCATCAAGACGGGTTCTGAACCTCCAACTCCGACAGACCCTTCCAGATCCCCAGCTGCGGCTGATTCCCCCGAAAGCCAAACAGATTGAACTGGCCAACACTGACGAAGGACCAGCAACATCAGAGGCAAGCGCATCGGCCACCACACTGACGAACCCCGAGCTGAACGCTGAACACAGCGCTCCTGATGCGGCGTCTTTCACGACAGATGAGTCCTCTCCCTCACTGGCCCCTTGGTGCTGCCCCACACTGCACTATGCGGACCTGTTGAACCAACAGGTGTTATGTCAGCTGCTCAACGACGGAAAGGATCGTCCCAGTGTGCGTCAGAAAGAAACGGTCAACGTGGGCAGCAAAGGGGCCGCCTCTCGGATCACATGGGCTCTGTTCAGCGGATCGCTCCAACAACGATTGCGGGACCTGATCCAACACCGTCAATTGCAACGGATTAATGCACGGCGCCGCCAGCAGACTGAACTGTGCAGGGATGTGATTTCCATGGCGCAGGCCCGCAGTGCCGAACCCATGCTGGATCAAGAACAACAGGGCGTGATCAGTGGCGTACAGAGTTATGGCTTTTTTGTGGAGATTGCACCCTCAATGGTGGAGGGACTCGTCCATGTCAGCTCTCTGAATGACGATTGGTATGAATACCGTTCACGTCAGAACCGATTGGTTGGGCGGCGTAACCGCCGCGTTTACAAGCTTGGTGATCCCGTCACGGTTCGCGTCACCAAAGTCGATGTGCTCCGCAATCAGATTGATTTAGAGGTTTTAACAACCCCTGACGACACTCAAGACAACACTCCGATGCCTGTGGCGGTGAGTGAAAACTAGGGCCATGTTCAATGCGGACCATCAAGCCCTGCAACAACCGAACGTTCCCTATGTGATTGGGGTCAGCGGAGCATCAGCCCAACCGCTGGCGGAGCGTGCCATACAACTGCTGTTGCGTCACCATCGAAGCGTTCACCTGATCATGAGTCGTGGAGCTCACGAAGTGTGGTCTGCAGAACAATCCATTCAGGTCCCCATCGATCCTGATCTGCAGGAACAGTTCTGGAGAAAGCGGCTCACTGTGGATACGGGATCGTTGACTTGCCATCGCTGGGGTGATCAGGCCGCCACGATCGCCAGCGGCAGTGTGCCAACACGAGGCATGGTGATTGTTCCCTGTTCGATGGGCACAGTGGGTCGGATTGCCGCTGGAGTTGCCAGCGATCTGCTGGAACGTTGTGCGGATGTTCATCTCAAGGAGGGACGACCCCTGGTTCTGGCACCGCGTGAGATGCCATGGAGTCTGATTCACCTCCGCAATCTCACGGCTCTCGCTGAGGCTGGCGCAAAGATTGCTCCACCGATCCCTGCCTGGTACAGCCAGCCTCAGAATCTCAATGACATGGTTGATTTTCTGGTGGTGCGCCTCTTCGATTGTTTCGGTGAGGATCTGAGTCCTCTGAAACGCTGGGAGGGACGCCAAACATGACAAGCCTTCAACGCTTGCTGCTCATCCCTTGTTTGAGCCCAGTGGTGTTAATGCTGCTGATTGCCTCACTCAACCTCCAACAAGCTGCTTCCTTGCGCGTGCTCACTTGGAAATCTCCCCCATGGCCCATCGGCGTCTGGATCGCTTTGGGGGCGTTGGTGGGATCCGGAGTAAGCGCTGCTGGGGGACTCGCTCTCATGACGCCCCGCCCTGTGCTGCGCCGTGATGTGCGTCGCCCCTACACAGGCCCCGCTGGATTCCAGGAACCGTCACCACAAGACCTCGACGACTCTTCCAGACCCAGACAGGCCCAGCCGACGCCCTGGCCTGAGCGGGACGTGCGCGATCCAGCACCGACGGTTTCCGTCCCCTTCAGAGTTGTGCATCGCGGCCAGCCATCGACGACAGCGAACAGTCGGAGCCCATCGCAACAGCCCAGCGAATCGCAATCATCACGTTCTGATCCCAGCGTCCATGGTGAAGATTCAAACCACGATGTTGACGATTGGGGACAGGCGATCGGTGAGGATTGGTAATGAAAGCTCTGGCCTGTCTACAGTCCGCCCAGTGACCCAACTCCGGTGAGCGAAACTCCCGCAACTCCCAAGGCTGCAGACAAACCAGCTGCAAAACCAGCTGCAAAGCCCGCTGCAAAGCCGAAACTGGAGGACAAACCCTTTCAGACATTCATTCAGGATGATCTGATCCCGTCACTCGACAAAGCATTGAGCACAAAACACGGGATTCAGGCCACGATTTCCCTGCAGGAGGGTGATCGGCCTGTCGTGGGAGGCCAGTGCTGGATGCTGATTGGCGAAATAACAGGAGGCCGAAGGTTTTGGGTCTGTTTTGAATCCGACTCCATCACATCTGGTAAAACCATTGCCCTTGCTGAATCCGGAACTGAGCCAAGTCTTTTGGAGTCGTTTTTGATCGACGAAAAGCGAATCAACCTCGCCCTGCTTCAGTCCCGTCTGCTTCAGCGATTGAACGGACAGAAGTGGCTGGGTGGGAATTAACCGAAAGGCTCGTAACAGTGGCAGGCATGGGTACCGGAAGGCCACTTACGATGGTTGTTAGTGACTAACGCAACCGATGGTGCCTCCAACAGCCGTGACGGAAGCCTCAGTCGCAGCAGGGTCCACTGTCTCGGCGAAGGATCCGGAGAAGGACACGATCCTGACCCCTCGTTTCTACACGACAGATTTCGAGGCGATGGCCGCAATGGATCTGCGTCCTAACGAGGCTGAACTCGAAGCGATCTGCGAAGAATTCAGGAAGGATTACAACCGTCATCATTTCGTTCGTAATGACGAATTTGAAGGAGCTGCTGATCAGCTCGATCCAGAGACTCGAAAAGTCTTTGTGGAATTTCTAGAACAAAGCTGCACCTCTGAATTTTCTGGCTTCCTGCTCTACAAAGAGCTCAGCCGCCGGATCAAAACTAAAAATCCCCTTCTCGCAGAATGCTTCTCGCACATGGCCCGCGACGAAGCACGTCACGCAGGATTTCTAAACAAATCCATGAGTGATTTTGGCTTGCAACTGGATCTTGGCTTCTTAACGGCAACGAAAAGCTATACCTTCTTCAAGCCAAAGTTCATCTTTTATGCAACTTATTTGTCTGAAAAAATTGGTTATTGGCGTTACATTACAATCTTCCGTCATCTCGAAAAGAATCCGGACTTCAAAATTTTCCCGATCTTCAATTTCTTCGAAAACTGGTGTCAGGACGAGAACCGACACGGAGATTTCTTTGACGCTCTGATGAAAGCGCAGCCCGACACGGTTCGGGGATTCCGTGCACGTCTTTGGTGCCGGTTCTTTCTCCTCGCTGTCTTTGCAACGATGTATGTCCGCGATGTAGCCCGTAAGGAGTTCTACGAAGCCCTAGGACTCGATGCACGGGAGTACGACAGGCTCGTGATCGACAAAACAAACGAAACGACTGCGAAAGTGTTCCCTGTTGTTCTCGATGTGAAAAATCCTCGTTTCTTCGAAGGACTCGAACGTCTTGTGGACAACAATGCCGCACTCAGTGCTGTGGATGCGACCAAGGCTCCTGCACCCCTGAAGCTCCTTCGCAAGATCCCCCATTGGATCGCCAATGGAGCTCAGATGGCATCCTTGTTCCTGATGAAACCCATTCGTAGCGATCAATACCTTCCTGCCGTTCGTTGAGAAGATCGCAACGACTCAGCCCCCTCGCTCCGATTCCGACCAAGATTCTCCATAATCGAGGCTGATGCAGACGAGGGGCTTGGTCGACACCCATCCCGCTCTTGGCCAGACGTTCAGCCTGGATCCGAGTCAAACCCCCTGGCAACACCGACTGGAATCATTGCTTCAGACGGGAGTTCGTTCAGGAGCTGATCTTGTTGAGGTGTTCCTCGAACGAACCGATCACATCGGCGTCCTCGCTGAACAAGATCGCATCACCAGCGTCTCTCCCTCTTTCGGAATGGGCGCTGGTATTCGTGTATTTCTTGGTCACCGCGACGGATTTGTCAGCACCAATGACCTCAGCGAGTCGGGTCTCGCTGAAGCTCTTGAGCAGGCCCTGGCCATGCTGGGCCTCGAGAACACTTCTCTGGAAGCCAACCAACGTTTTGAGGGGCTACGACAGCTCAACGATTTCGCTGCAACGAAAGGCGAATGGTTGAACCAGTCACCAGCGCTCAGCGAGATCACCGAACGTCTGCTCGAAGGCACTGCTCAGCTGGATCGACGCGGAAAGCACTTGGATGTCAGGCGAGGCAGTTTCTCGCGTGATTGGCAGGAAGTGCTCGTGGCTGCCAGTGATGGAACCTATGCCCGAGACATCCGCCTGCATCAATCAAGCGGTCTCAGCGTTCTGGCAGCCGACGGTGACCATCGCGCCAGCATTGCTCGACGCTTTGGTTCGACGGACCGGCCTACTGATCTACGGGACTGGGATGTTGATGCTGCTTCCGAGGAGGTATGCAGTAGTGCTGCAACGATGCTCCACGCGGACTATGTGGATGGTGGCCAGATGCCAGTGGTCCTCGCCAATCGTTTTGGAGGGGTGATTTTCCACGAAGCCTGCGGTCATCTGCTGGAAACCACCCAGGTGGAACGGGGGACGACCCCATTCGCCGATCAGGTCGGTGAGGTGATAGCCCACCCCTCTGTCACAGCGATCGATGAAGGTCTGAGCGCTGGTGCTTTCGGCTCTCTTTCCATGGACGATGAAGGAATGGAACCCCAGAGGACAGTGCTGATTGAACAGGGTGTCTTGAAAGGGTTTTTAAGTGATAGGGCCGGTGAACTCCGCACCGGACATGCTCGAACCGGAAGCGGCCGAAGGCAAAACCACGGCTTCGCAGCTGCCAGCCGGATGCGCAACACCTACATCGCTGCAGGCCCGCACAGCACCGACGATCTCATCCAATCCGTCGATCAGGGTCTTTATTGCAAGTCCATGGGTGGCGGAAGCGTGGGTCCGACAGGTCAATTCAATTTTTCTGTGGAAGAGGGTTACATCATCGAAAATGGACAACTTGGCCGTCCCGTGAAAGGCGCCACATTGATTGGTGAAGCCAAGGAGGTCATGCCCAGGATTTCCATGTGTGCCAATGACCTCGATTTAGCAGCTGGCTATTGCGGCTCAGTAAGTGGAAGCATTTTTGTCACGGTGGGGCAACCCCATATCAAGGTTGATTCGATCACGGTGGGAGGCCGCTGACTCATGACCCATACCCCTTTGAATGTGGAGGAGCTGCGGGATCAGCTTCATGCTCTGGCAACACGGGACGGAATTCGACAGTGGGATCTTGGAGCCAGTCGTGGGATGAATGCCTCGGTTCAAGTCGACCGTGGCGAAGCCAAGCAGATGAAAGCGGCCCAACGTAGTTCGATCACCGTTCGGGTCTGGAATGAAAGCGGATTAGTGGGCGTAACAAGCACATCTGATCTTTCGCCTGATGGCCTCGACAAAGCCCTGAGCGGGGCCTATCTGGCCAGTTCGTTTGGGAATGCCGATGACATTCCAGGCTTCTCGCCCCTGGCGACCGCCCCCACCCAGGACCTGAATCGCCCCCTGAAAC
>WTGE01000030.1 GCA_011525445.1 Synechococcus sp. CO36386bin_37 | reverse complement strand
GTCATCACAGTGCGGAGCAGAACCCTAAGCCATGGTTTCAGCAGAAGAGCAGCCTGTGGAACCATCGTGAAGTGGTTCCTGGCTGTGGCTGCACACGGATCTGCAGCAAGCAACTGATGCAAATAGGTGGTGCCGCTGCGCCAATGGCCAATGATCACGACCGGATCATCAGGACAGCGGCTGGATCGAATCCTGCTGCCGAAATAAAGAGATTGAATCCATGCGAATGGCTCAGCGATCAAACCACTCAGTGAAATCAGCAGGACGACAGGAAGACGTTGAAGGGAAACACCGCCAATGCGCAAGCCGGCCAAGAGTGTGGAAGGACGAATAAAACCACCAGCAAGCAGAACATCGCTTACAGCTGTTTTCTTTGGCGCCATACGGAGATTTCCACTGGTCAACTCACAAAACCCACGGGAGATTCGTCAGTTCATAGAAAAGCAAAGCATAATTTAAAGGAATTTCAGGGCGGAATTGACGTGGCGTGGTCTCAAACTACTGTAACCAGACCATTCGTTATTCCGTCTTTAGATACCCCTAGCATGAGCTGCAGCACAAACTTCAATAGCGCCAGCGAGTTAGCTGATGCCATGAAAAGGTTGGGGAAAAACTTCAACATCCTTCAACTTTCTCAAGGATTTTTGAATGGGCATATTGCTGTTTGCCACCTCAAAGGCCTAAGCCTGTTCAGCATTCAGACGAATCAACTGCTTCTATTTAACGGCGATCGCGGGGATGACTGCATCAGCTTTTGCGTAGAAATGAGCGGAAATCACAATGATCATCGCATCCATGCCGATGTCATTGATCCTCACTCGGTGCACGGATTCAAACCAGACTTAAGCGAAAGCCATTTTCAACTTACAGCGGGTTCAACAACTATTTTCGCCGTAACGTCGTCTAAAAAGTTTCTTACGTTCATCGAACATTGCGGTCATCCCGAAATCATCGAAATCCTGCATAAAAGCAATTCGCTGCAACTACCCCCAAAGGCCCATACAAAACTATGCCGTCAATTTTTTTGGCACATCAATCAACCATTACAAAGATATGATTTACGAACGATTTATACTGAACAACTATACTTTTTACTTTTAACACTTTTGAAACAATCGGATTCTCACGAATTCAAGCCTTTTAAAATCACTCCCCGCCAGCAGATCATTCACGATTTCGTAAACTGGGGATTTAATAATGCTAACAAAACTTTCAAGCTGGATGATATTAGCACCATTCTTTACAGCTCTCGACGAACCCTCATTCAAGGATGCAAAGAAAATTTTCAGATTGGCCCCATGGAACTTCTCAAATCCATCCGCTTGGAGCAGGTGAATCGGGTTTTAAGGTCGAATGCAATACGCCAGTCGTTGGAGCTGAGCAAAGTTGGCGATGTTGCTCATCACTTTGGATTCACGAGTCGCGGACATTTCTCAGCTGCCTATCAAAGTCAATTTGGAGAAAGCCCGAGACAGACCCTGAACAAATCCAAGTTACTGACACAAGCTTGATTGGAATTTTACTCGTGAAAAATATCATTTTTGCAATGATTTCCTATAGGTACATAATATTTATTCAATCCTTATTCCAATCTCGTGCTGAGCGTCAAACCAACCTTCTTAAGCCCAAAACACAGCCATGATCGATGTTATCGGCACCGACGCAGGAGCTCCTGACTCCTTGCCAAGAAGGCAACAAGAACTGCTACGCGCAGCGAGCTGGATTGCAGCTCCTGACCGCTTGCTTCCATCACTGCGCCAATGGCTACAAAGCGGAGACAATCAGCAAAGCTGGAGCGGAAAGCTTCATAGGAGCGATGCACCGATTGCCCTTTGTCATGCTCTCAACAACCTCCACTCCTCCCAGCAAGCAGTGGTTTTAGCGAGCGGTGATCCCCTCTGGTATGGGATTGGCCGGATCCTAATTGAACGGCTACCTCGTAGCCAGTTGCGCTTTCATCCTGCACCATCATCACTGCAACTGGCATTTGCCCGCCTTGGCCATCCCTGGCAGAACGCCGAATGGATCAGCCTTCATGGACGCGATCCAGCACCCCTGATGCGGCGCCTCCAACAACGCCCCTCGGCGTTGGCCGTCCTGACCGATCCCAGCCGTGGGGGTGTCGAAGATGTGCGCCGGAGCTTACGAAGCAGTGGACTGGAACAGACGTATGCCCTCTGGCTATGCGAATCCCTGGGTGACAGACACGAGCGTGTTCAGCAGCTGGAACCATCACAACCCACGCCAAGTGATCTCCATCCACTGCATCTGGTGGTGTTGGTGGCCACCACCAGGATGACACCAACACCGAATCTTCTTCCCCTGTTTGGGCTGGAGGACGGCATGTTTCTTCAACATGCCGACCGCCCTGGCTTGATGACCAAACGGGAGGTGCGGATTCAACTGCTCTCAGACCTGAACCTTCCCGCAAATGGTGTGCTCTGGGATCTTGGCGCTGGCACGGGAAGCGTCGGACTCGAAGCGCTCAGGCTCCGTCCTCAAACGCAGTTGTTGTGCATTGAACAGCGCAGTGGCGGGGCATCTTTGATCGCCGCGAACGCCATGCGCCTTGGCGTTCAACCGTCCCTGATCGTTGAAGGCGATGCCATCGACGAGCTCCAGCATCTCCCTGCCAACTTGTCCAACCCCGATCGCGTTCTCGTCGGCGGCGGTGGACGCAAGCGACGCTCACTGCTGGAGGCGGTGATTAAACACATGGCACCGCAGGGCGAAATCGTGATTCCCCTTGCCACATTGGAAGCCTTGACCGAGCTTCGATCCGTGCTCGAAACCTTCGATTACAGAGTGCAAGTGACGCAACACCAAGCCTGGCGAGGACAACCTCTGGCTGATGGCACTCGCTTGGCTCCAATGAATCCTGTTGTCATCCTCAAGGGAAGTTCACCCCAGCAAAACGGAGTTCGTCGAAACGACGATGAGAAGGAGCAGAATCAGATTGCTTAGAACCAGATCCAAACCAAACGCGATGTCGATTCGAGAACGCAATCCTCAAGTTTCACCTCTACGACTCAAGGTCACTCTCTTAGTTGCCGGTATTGGTCCAATCCTTGCTATCGGCATCTGGCTTCAATCCAAAGGGTTTTTCGGGTAGAACGAGGTGACTTCACTGCTGTTCAGCTAGAACAACACCGCAACAAATCAGGATCCATCGTTCTTCCGTTCCTGAGGCTGAATCGATTGAATGATCACAACATCGCCAACAGCCACTTCCAAACGCTTGGCCTCTCCTGCAGCCAGTTCAATCACACCATCAGCATCGGCCATCGGCCCATAGCTCCGGCAAGGTAAGTCTGGGCAGGTTGGAACGTTTGCCTCAATCGAGATCACCTCGTTTTGATGCACAAACACCATGTCCAGAGGTGCGATCGTGTTATGCATCCAAAACCGCAGTGGACGTGCGGGTTTGAAGGGAAACCACATCCCCCTTAGTGGCGGAAGGGCGGGACGTTGCATCATCCCCAGCCGTTGCTCCTGAGGCGAATCCGCTACTTCCAGTAGCACGCAGGTGTCGCCACGAACGCACCACCGAGCTTCAACGGGCAAGTATTGGGGAGGAGTTGTATCCATCAGGTTTGGTTCAAATTGGGAATGCCATTGTTGAGGCAGTAACCACAACCACGAATCGTATGGATCAAGCGGGTAGAACCGCCTGCCTCGAGCTTTTGACGCAGATAACGGATGTACACCTCCACCACGTTGCTGGACACGCCTGAATCATCCTTCCAAACCACTCTCAGAATTTGATCACGGCTGACGGCCTTGCCTCGCTCTTGAAACAGCAACAACAGCAGAGATGATTCACGCTCGGTCAACCCAATCGGTCGGTTGGCCCGGCGCACCAAGCCGCTGCTGACCTCGAGCTGCAAATCACCCACCTCAATGAAGGAGCAGTGTTTTTCATGGCGTTGTTGAAGAGAGAGATGAAGCCGCAACCGCTGCAACAGATCACTAGGACCGGTATTGAGCAACCAAATATCATCCGCGCCAGCGCTGAAACAGATCTCACGCGCTTGAACCGTGTCGTCTTCAACGCCAAGCAGAATGGTGATCCCACCAAATCGCTGACGAAGATGCTCAATGCGATGGAGCTGATTGGAGGACACGATCGCAACCATCGGAACCTCATCTTGACCTAAAACCGTCCAACCATCAGAACAACCCCATTGAATGGGGCTGTAGCCCGAGGCTTGCAGGCGGTCTTTGAGGGAGTAGGCGACTTCACCCACTAACAACAACGAAACCCGATCATTCATGGACGATCTGGCTTCGCAACATGGGGCAATCCCCAACCCAACTTATTTCGCAGAACCTGGAAAAATTCATGGTCTGCCAGACGAACAAATCGCACGGGACGGTCACTGCGCCGAATCAACACCCGATCCTCCGGCCAGACATAACAACCAGCGCTTCCGTCAACCACCATCATCAGCCGCTCGGGGGTGGCTGGGAACACAGTCACCGGTTCCTGATCACTGAAAACAAGCGCCCGCGAAGCCAAGGAGTGGGCCGCGATCGGCGTGAGCTGCAACACCGGACATTCCGGCGTGATCACTGGGCCACCAGCACTGAGCGCATAGGCCGTCGAGCCAGTGGGAGTTGACAGAATCACACCATCGGCAGAAATGTCCACAGGAGCGTGCCGTCCAATGGCGATCTCAAAGTGACACATGCTGGTGAGAGGTTCTCGATGCAGGGCCATCTCGTTGAGAGAAAGAGCTTCCCAGCGCCTTTGATCGCCGCGCATCACGCTCACCACAAAGTTCGCACGCTCTTCAATCGTCCAACGCTCGTTGAGAATCTGTTCCAGGGCTTGATCGAGATCAGCGAGGTAGGCCTCAGCCAGGAATCCCAGATGCCCCGTGTTGATCGTGAGGATTGGCACCCCGATTGGGGCTGTCTGGCGCGCAGCCGACAGCACAGTGCCATCTCCACCCAACACAATCGCCAACACCATCGAAGGATCAAAACCTTCAGGAACACAGGCGTTGTAACCAAGCATTCGCAGATGTTGATCCGGGTTGGCAAACCCAACCATCCCCCCGGAACTACTGGCTCGAATCACCTCATGGCCTGCGAGCTCCAACCTGTTCTGAATGGTCTGCGCGGTTTCTACGGCCAGTGATTTCCCATCATTAACGATCAGTCCGACCCTGGGCACCGATCGCGCTGCAAGAGAACGAGGTCAGTTTATGAGAGAACCAGATGTTCAGCTGCAACAATTTGCGTTTTGAATAGGACGACACTTCACGACAAACCCGCGTAGCGTTCTGCCCCCACCCTCAGGCCAGTGTCAACAATGGCAAATTTCAGTCCGTCCCACGTTGTCGTGATCGGTGCTGGTTGGGCTGGCTGGGGTGCCACAAAAGCCCTCTGTGAGGCAGGCGTTCGCGTCACCTTGATCGACGGGATCGCCGATCCCACGGGCAGGACGCCGCTCACCACAAAGAGCGGCAAACCTTTCGAGGCCGGCACCAGGGGCTTTTGGAAGGATTACCCCAATATCAATGCCCTGACCAAGGAACTCAAACTCGGCACCATTTTCACGGAGTTCACCCCCAGTGCCTTCTGGTCCCCCGAAGGACTGGAAGCCACAGCACCAGTCTTTGGGAATGCCCCAACCTGGCCGAGCCCACTGGGACAAATGGCGGCGACATTCTCAAACTTCAAACGCCTACCTCTAGAAGATCGGCTCAGCATTGCAGGACTTTTCTATACGATTCTAGATCTCTATAGAAACGAAGAAGTTTTTAAACAATACGACCAATTAAGTGCCATTGAGCTATTTCAAAAACTTGGAATCAGCAAACGTCTTATTGATGATTTTCTAAGACCAACCCTGCTTGTCGGCCTCTTTAAGCCCCCTGAAGAGTTATCCGCAGCAATCACGATGGAACTGCTGTATTACTACGCCTTAGCTCATCAGGATTCATTCGACGTTCGCTGGATCAACTCAGGCAGTATTGCCGAACAACTCTTCGCGCCACTCAGTGAGTACCTACGTGCCAACCATGATCTGCACGTACTGGGCGGCACAAGAGTCACGACGTTGCATTTCGACGCTGAATTACAACGAATCAGTGCTGTTGACATCAAAACGCTGGCGAAAGAACCAGATACAACATCACAAAGCAAGCGAATCTCAGATGTGGATGCGGTGGTCCTAGCCGTAGGTGCCAAGGGTATGAAGGCGATCATGTCCGAGTCGCCTACCTGCCAAGAAGCAACACCAGAACTTGTGACAGCAGGTTCCCTCGATGCAATCGACGTGGTTTCAGTACGGCTATGGCTGGATCGCTATATTCCGATTCCTTATCCCGCCAACGTGTTCTCTCGCTTTCCATCCCTACAAGGAGCAGGAGGAACATTTTTCATGCTCGACCAACTCCAGACCAAAGAAGAACAGGCTCTATGGGGTGACAACACACCACAAGGCTCCGTTCTCGCCTGCGATTTTTACAACGCTGCCATGATTGCCTCACTGGATGATCAGGCCATCATTCAATTGCTCATGAATCAACTCCTTCCGATCGCCGATCGACGTTTTGGAAAAGCAGAAGTGCTTGATCATGAAGTCCGGCGTTATCCCCAATGTGTCTCGCTCTTTTCACCTGGAAGCTTTGAAAAACGGCCACCTTTAGAAACATCAGTGGACTCGATTGTTTGCGCCGGAGACTGGGTGCGCATGGGCGACCGTGAACATGGCGCCAAAGGTTTATGCCAAGAGAGGGCTTACGTCTGTGGCTTAGAAGCCGGAAACTCTTTGCTGCGACGAGGAATCGTCCATGGGGATGCTCGAAGGAAATCCATCGATGATCTCCAACACACTGTAATCCCGATTCGCACTGACGAACCTCAGGTTGTTCTCGGTCGAGCCCTGAACAAATCAGTGATGGAGCAGCTCAATCGAATCGGAATTGAGCTCCCGTGGTTTCAGCGCAGACCGTCAACGACGACTGGAACGAAGTAATGACACGATTAACCACAGGCCAAACAAGGTGGCTCCAATGAATAAACCTTCGCTCACATCCCTCAACAAGGGCTGCCGCGCAAGGGTTGCCATCACGGTGGCACTGAGCAGCAAAGACGCCACAAGGATTGCGAGAGACACGCGTTGTGACAACCGATCCAAACTGGAACGCATGGCATCGAGCCCTTCCAGCTGAATGGCGAACACCAATTCATCACTGCTGAAACGCCGCAACACCTGACTCAACTGACGCGGGGAGTCGATGGTGAGGTTGCGCAGATCAAGGCCAAACTGCATCAACCGTTCTTGGGGAAGCATCACGGCACGAGCCAGCAACTGAGCCACCAAAGGCTGCATTTCCCCAGTGAAACTGAATGCCGGATTCAGCGAATTGCCTACTCCTTCCAGATTGGTCACAGACTTCACAAACAAGCCCAGCGTCCCAGGCACTCTGAGTCCCGAACGATTAGCGAGCTGAAGCAGTGCAGCAAGAAAGAGAGCAAAATTGAGTTCATTCAACGGCTTGGAAAAACACTTGGCAATGAGCTGATCGAGTTGTCGTTGCAGGTGTTGGCGATCCACCTTCAACCCCCTTCCAGGAGGTGCAATCTGCTCTAAAACGTCTGTTGCTCGCGCACCATCCTGATTAATCAGTGCCAGAACCAGATCCAGCAAATTGCTGCGTGTTCGTGGATCAAACAGACCCACCATTCCCGCATCAAGCAGGATGACCTTGCCGTCGGCCAACACCTTCAGATTGCCAGGATGAGGATCAGCGTGGAAGAACCCCTCCACGAAGTATTGCTCCACAAAAGCTCCAAGAAGCGCAGTTGTCGTACTCACGAGCCCCGGGCCGGCTTCGAGGGCCTGGCGTGCTTCAACGCTCAGGATGGAGTCTCCCTCAATCCACTCGAGCACCAGCACACCCTGACTCGACAACGACTGCACTACCTCCGGAAGACGAATCTGGCCGTCCGGAACAAAGCTGGATGTATCCAAAATTCTCTGTAATCGCAGTGTATTCGAGGCTTCAATCCTGAAATCAAGCTCACGAACCAAAGCATCCAAGACCTGATCAGCAAGCCCCACAAAGTCGTACAGACTTCCGAGGGATGTTGCCGCCGCCAGTGAAGCAATCTTGCGCAGCAACCGACCATCCTCCTCCACCTGTGCCGCAATACCGGGTCGCAAGACCTTCACCGCCACAGGCCCTAGTTCAGGCAGGCTTGCCTTATAAACCTGCCCCACACTTCCAGCGGCGATCGGCGTGTTGTCAAATGCTGAAAAGGCCTCGTCGACAGAGCAGCCCAGCTCCTGTTCCAGTTGCGGTCGCAATTGCTCCCAGGGCACAGCCGGTACATCCGCTTGCAAGTGGGCCAAGGCTGCGATGTAGTCCTCGCCCAATAAGTCCGGGCGCGTACTCAACAGCTGACCCAACTTCACATAAACAGGCCCCAACTCTGTGAGGATGTTGCAGAGCACTGAAGGAAGGGGCAAGCGCGTCTCCGATGCATCGCCACGATTCAGAAGCTGAGAAAGAAAGGACCACTCGTGGCGAGAGACGATTCGAACAATCTCCAAAGCTCGCGAGGAACCGTCGAACACGTTGAGAACAGACATCTAGACAGCTGCGAAAACAGAATCCCAGTTGGTAAAAGTGGCTGATGGAGAGCAGATCATCGCCAGCTCACCAATGATGTCGCGAACCTTGTCCTCCAACGAAGATCAGAACAGAAGATCAGAACAATTAATTTTCCCGTACCAGGCTTTCGACGGTTGCACACCAATCATCCACAGGCGACGAAATCTCTTACAGGTTGTCATGATGAGCAGGCATGAGAATTTCGAATTTTGCTCAGTGAATCCACCTGTCAGAGGTTAATCAAATCGCATAAGGAGTGGACACAGGTGAGGGCCAGCTGTTGCCACAGTGTGGGTAGACATCAAGGATCAATAAGCTCCTTGAAGTTGGAGTATGACTAAGCATGCCATTCCTCGATTACCTGATTCAGGAACAAAAGCTGTTCAATGGGAATTCTGGACGGTAAATCAGTGCAATTATTGATGTTTATCCCTGTGTACCTGGGGATTGCACTCTGACAATTCTTGCTGTGCGACGCAAAGGTACGGAAGACATCCCTGCAGCGATGGGGAGATTCGATGCAAGGATGGAGATGCAAAGAAGTGATGATCGATGATCAATCGAAGATCACAAACCCATCAACAAGTGGAACATTGACAATCAAACGATGCCATGAACTAAAGATCACTAATTTTAAAGATAAGGAGAAGACTGAGATTCTCAAACTGTAAGGCGATAAAAGCTGAACGGCAAAGCCTGTCTGAAAAGACTACGTTGGAAATGCCCATTGCAGACTTTAAATTCTTGCTCGGAGAGAAGAACAACAGGACTATATCATATAACGCATTGATTTTTTAGATATTAACTGCCATTACAAGCGCTAACAGCTTGAATAAAATAATCCACTTCCGCTGCATTCTTTTTGGGCTGATTGTCTCTAAGGTCTTGCTGAAGAGTGCTGATACACCTATTCATGAGATGACTTTCCCAAGCGATAGGAAAAGCCAAGGCAACTGAGCAAGCACCAAAAGCCAATGCTGCCACTTCAGTTCTAGAAAGTCGCATTGAAACCTCAGACCGCATCAAACACTACTAACACCCATCAAAGCCAGAAATTCCTATGACATTGCGATCATACACATCACCAAGTACTACGACGCATTACAGACTCAACAATGAATCAATAATCTTCAAATTCCAGGGGAAAGATTCAATTACCTGAAAGACTTGATCCATGCCAGACAATGAAGGGCACGACGCCACAAGTAGAATGATCGACTCACATATGAGAGCGTTGAGCATTAGCAGTTGTGGCATGATCTCAATAATCCTCAGCCTTTACACAGACATAGTGAGTGATTCATTACCTACATCAATCCACCTCTCAACTGCAGAGACCTGAGTCAAAAAAACAAAAAACAAAAGCGGCACTAATTCACAAAAGTTAAGAAATTTTGATGATGATGCAGTCGTCCGTACGATAGTAGTGATCTGGCTAAGACTCCAGATCACTAATTTTAATCATACAGGCGTCATATTAACCACTATTGGTTTGTCCAATTAAATCCATCGCGGCATATCCAGTGATCTAGATCGATTCATCCTCAGCAGTACTGATGGAAGATCTTTCACTCGAGGATGTTCCTAGGAGTTGCGTCCACTTAACCGTTGAAACTTGCATCAACTCTCGATTAGTTGAAGTGAGTCTTTCCATTTGATTGGCGTGATATGTAGAGGTTGCCACCCTTGAATTCAAAATGCTCATGTGTGTATAGAGGATATCTAATGTTGAGTAGACAAGTCGACAAGAATTAACTTAAGCGAAAAAATAATGTCCTTCCCATAAACACACC
>WTGE01000486.1 GCA_011525445.1 Synechococcus sp. CO36386bin_37 | reverse complement strand
TATACATCAACAATGCAGCAAAGCCAATTCCCGCAATGGCGACGAGGTATTTGACTGGTTGTCGTTTAAGTTGCAACCATGCCAAGGGCAGGTCGTTTAAGATATTGGAGCGGCTCATGATTTAGTTACTCTCTTCAAATGTCACGGTGACATTGAGGCCGCTCAATTGTTGAACTTTGGGCCGATCGCTTGGATCCAGATCCAGTTTGACGAGAATTACTCTTGCATTGATGTCATTGCTGCCATTAATCGCGAACAAATCTCTTTCGGAAACTTCTCCAATGATTGATCGCACTTCTGCATTTATTATTCCTTTGAAACCACCGCTTTCTGCCTTAACCGTAGCGCGTTGGCCTTGGGTGATGTCTTTGATATCTGTTTGAAAGACTTGAGCCCAAACTTGCATGTCGGATGTACGAGCTGCGAGTGCAAGTCCGTCGTCGGTTGGTTTCATTCCTGGCCAGCTGTAAATCTTGATCAGCTGCCCGTCCAATGGTGAGCTAACGATTGATGATTCTAAGTTTTTCCTGGCTCTTTGTAGTTCGGCTTTGTTGGTTAATATTTCCGACTTCTTTGTTTTCAATGTTGTGATCGTTCGTGTGTACTCTTCTTTTGACAACGAGCCCCGATTTAGCAGCTCTTCTGCTTTCCTTCTGCTTATTTCTAAGTATGGCAGTAGTGATTGAGTTAGCCGTAGATTTTCTTCGGCTGATTCAACTGCTGTGCTTAATTCCTGATAGCTACTCAGATAAGCCAGGATTTGACCTTCTGAGATTTCGTCGCCTTCTTCAACCATCCAACGCGTGACAATCTGATTTCCTCCGCTCACGCCGGCCGGCACCGCCAGCTGAACATTTCCACCTCTGGGTGTGAGACGACCGAGTGCTGTGATGCTTCTTTTGAGAGGAGCGACTTCCTCGGTTTTATCTTTTCTTTGAGCGCATTGTGTTGCCCCGAAAGCAGTCACAGCAACCAGCCCTATCACGCCGATAATTTGGAGTCGCTTCACGCTGCATGGACTTGAATGGCGCGACTATACCTTAAGAAAACCTGAAAATGCCCTATACTGTGCACAGTTGTTTTTTCGGACAGTGCGGCGACTGACCTTTGAAAAAGGTGATCATGTATACGAACTGGAGGACCCCTCCCATTCGATCTTTCTTGTAAGAGCCGGAAAAGTGGATTTGGTTACCACTTATCCAGAGACAGGAGAAGGTATTGATAGCACCTTTGGTCCTGGCAAGGTGTTTGGTGAAGTGGAAATTGTTGATGGCCGTGCTCGTACGGCTACAGCAAAAGCGGCCAGTCACTCGGTTCTACTGGAGATTGATCGCGAGGAGTTGATGGATATTCTTTTTAAAAGACCAGAAGATAGTTTGGTTCTTAGTAAGAGTTCTTATGAGCGTCTCAAAGAGCTCTATAGCGATGAATCTTTGGATTCAGACATGGCTCGTTTGCGTGAGGAGATGCAGCTGAGTATTCGAGATGCAGTTGTTGCTCATGAATCTCGTGTTGTCACCAGCCACAATGGAATGGCTGCCATCGCTGTTCCTATTATTTTGATGGTTGTTCTTGCTGTCGGTTCCTACTGGTTCTTCCATCGCGCTTGATTCCATGAAAAAAGATCCAACCGCTTCTGAAAAGCAAGCTGCTTTTGATTCCTTCAGAGACGATCTTCACGTTTCTGTGGAGAAAGGTATCGACGATCATGAATCCAAAATGACGAAAATGGGTTTCATGTTTTTGGGTATTTTTGTTGGAGTTATTGCCATCGCTGCATTGCTCCCATAGTGACCGTCTTAGCGCCACGTCCTGTCGTAGCCTAGGTTCATCACCCGTATCGGGGCAGGATTGATAACCGATGGCTTCTTTGGCGAATTCCACAAAATTTTTGGATCGCGCTTACGAAGCCTGTCGAGCAGAGACTGCTGAGTGGGCCAAAACTTTTTATTTAGGCACGTTGTTGCTGCCTTTGGAAAAGCGTCGTGCCATTTGGGCCATTTAT
>WTGE01000451.1 GCA_011525445.1 Synechococcus sp. CO36386bin_37 | reverse complement strand
CTCAATACCCAACTGTTCAAGGATCTGCAGTGGTTCAGAAGCAAAGCGCTCAAGCGTCATCTGCTCTGGAGCCAGTTCGGCAGGAGACGAACAGGAACCCAATTGGTCATAGAAAATCACGGGTCTCTGATCAGCAACTTGATGGAGAGCGTCATAGAGACCAATGCTGGAACCACCGGGCCCTCCATGGGTTACCAATAGCGGTGTCCTCATGCATGCTTTGTCAGCATGAGGTTTGTAAACCCGAACCTCAACCGCTCCACCTTGGACTGGAACGCTTTGCACCTGTTCGAGCGAATGGCGATTGATGGCCATGATGCCTCAGAACTCAATATTGATTGGGTTGCTGAAACAGGGTGCTTACATCCCCATCAGGGCCTATGAAACTGGATGGGTCCAGAATCCAGCGCTCAACAAGGATCTCGAGACGGGACAATTCTCTTGTCTCAAGAGCACTCGTTCGTCTCAACGCGTGCAGATAACCATCCGCATAGAGCCTCAATTCCGATGGAGTGTGATATTTGGACGTCAACTCTTGACAGGCATCGCACAGCGACTGGAAGTGTCGAATGGCCTCCGGGTGCTGTAGGGACGTCATCTTTAATGTGAGCTGCAGCTTCTGCTACCAGCAAAGCGTGGAATGGTACTAGCGTAAGCGCGGTTTTACCTGCTGTGTGACCTCCTCATCCCGAGACCTTCTGGACAACAGTCCTGACTTGATCTCCACTTCACAATTTGTTCCGGCTGCCGGTCAGCCGCAAGAACCATTCCGGGTTCTTGTTGTAGAGCCCCATCCAACTCTACGAACCGTGCTTGTGCAGCGCTTGCGTCAAGACGGTCACCTGACTGCTGCAGTCTCCACTCCTGCCGAAGCGCAGGAACTCTGTCAGGATCAATCCCCCGATTTACTAGTCTGCGCTGAACTTCTCGAACAAAGCTCGGCATTACGCTTGGCAGCGCAGCTGCGAGCTCCCGTCATTGTTCTGACAGCTCGTACAGGTGCGGAGCCAGTTGTAGGACTGCTTGACGATGGTGCCGACGATGTTCTGCGCAAACCTTTTGGTCTTGAAGAACTTGCGGCACGCTGCCGAACCCTGCTGAAGCGAGGTCATAGCGGTCTTCAGGAGCGGGTGAGTGTGGGCCCTCTGGAGGTGCACCTTCTGCTTCGACAGGTCACCTTGAGAGAAAAACCGGTTGAATTGAGCCCGAGAGAGTTTGCACTGCTTTGTGCATTGCTGATGCCTCCTGGCATGGTGCGCAGCCGCCAAGAATTACTGCGAATGGCTTGGCCCCCATTTAGCGGAGGACCTCGATCAGTTGACACGCAAGTTCTCACACTCCGCCGCAAGCTTGAGCAGGCAGGATTAGGTGATGGCGGTGGAATTACCACTGTGCGCCAACAGGGTTACCGATTCAGTCTCGAAAACATTAGGGACTAATAATCATTCCTTGATTGATTGCAAACGCAACTGCCCCTTCTCCGACCAACATCAAAACAGCTAACCCCGCAAGGAGTTGATAGGTCCATGGAGGAGTAAGTCTTCCGATTCCGGAAGTTTTGAGCGAACTCTGTTTTTCGACAATCTTGAGAAATTGATCAAAATTCTCAAGACGTTGGGGGAGCAGCCGATGTCCCTGACCATGCGTTGTGATGTAGTACACCTTCCCCCCTTGGCTCGTTCCAACAGGCACAATTGCTTTCATCTCACTCCATTGAAGAGACCAACCACGGCGCAACAACCAGCTGCACCAAGCTGGATGTCCAACGCTGATTCCAGCTGGTGAGACTGAGACCTGTTCACTGAGCATTGCCAGCACAGCAATCAATCCCAGGGGGACAGCGGCTGATAGCCAAGAACGAATTGACTCTGGTGCCAAAACGGGAAGTGGGAGCACCAGAGCCAGATAAACCGAGATCAGAGTGCCCCGGATCAAAGGAGATAGTTCAAAAAGATAGGTGTCTTTGCTCATCGATCTTCTGGAGAACCTGGACAGGGCTCAATCAATTCACTGGGACAATAGGAGTCGGTAAAGGCTTCCTCTTCTCGTCCTTTCCAGAACTCCCCAAGTCGCATTAAATCAGCATGCGCCTCGCTGAGGCTTTTTACATAATCCTCATGGCTCATGTCTTGACGCGACTCTTTCAACTTAGCCAAGCGGAGAATTTGCAACATCCAGGGCTTGCTCAAATCTCCTCTGTTTTCAAGAAAACGAGCAAGCTCTGCTGCGCTGGGAGAAATAGGCGGCACGACATTATGTGAAGTTTGTCAACCTTACACAAAACCATGAAGCAATGAGACTGCTGCGCATCGAAAAACCAGACAAAATGACAATAAAAAAACCGTGACAGAGACTCAAGATATTGGGAGATTTTTAATCGAGAGTCCAAAACAACCATTGACCTTAAAGCAAAATTACAAGAATATTGACCCAACATTCATGACATATTCGATGTCAAAAGTCATTTTCAGAAGCACAATGAATATTCGCAACTTGATCAATTCAGAATAAAATTTGTTTATAAATAGCGAATAAAATGGTTAACTTCAGAAGCTACCACGAAAAACATTACGCAACACTCAAGATCGCACATAAAGCCAAAAGAGCAGGACGGGAATCATCTAATCTGGGTATTCCAAATTGGGGAAGCAAAAGATTTCCATTACAGTAAAACATGAGAACAATCATCAGACAATTCATTATTATTCCAAACAAACAATACTCACTCTCAATCTGGAAGAGCCCAAGGATTTAAACCAAGGTCTGCACCAATACGATGGCTGCAGGCATAACCACTGAAAGCAACAGCGTTGAGACCTTGACCAGGGAAGCAGGAATCGCCAACGCAATAGAGGTTTTTCAAGCCAGTTCGATTGAACGGCATCGGCAACAATCCAGGCAGTCGGTTGGAAGGAATCGGACCATAAGTGCCTCCCATGCGGCCTAGGAAGCGCCGATGTGTCCGAGGTGTACCGATTTCTTTTAAGACAATGGCACTGGCCAATCCAGGAATCAGTGCCTCAAGCCTCTCAATTAAGCGATCCGAGTCCTGCTGTTTTTTTTGCGCATAGGCAGCAGGTGATAATCCTTTCCAGTGACTCATGTCACTCTGTGTGAAAGTGTGCAATATCTGACGACCGGATGGTGCGAGGGAGGGGTCGAGCAATGAAGGCATCGACACGAACACGACGCCTTGTTCGCACTCCATCTCTGCCCAATCCTCCAGTAGAAGGTGATGGCAATGGAAATCCTGCGGGACCACCGAAGCATCGATACCGAGATGGAGAGACAAAAATGATGATGAGGGTTGATAGCGCTTCTGCCAGGTGGATTCAGCCTCAGGCGTGTGTACAGAACCCACAAGAGTTGAGGTCGCTGAATCTTTCCCGGCAAAAGTGTCCCACCGTGTTGCATTACTGACCACCCGTTTGGCTCTCAACTCCTCTCCGTCAGCCAGTCGAACACCCACAGCTTGATCCTGTTCAACAAGGATCTCAGTCACGCGGTGTCGATAGCGAATTTCGCCGCCATGGGCTTCCAAACCAGCTACGAGTTTCTCTGCAATCACTCCCACGCCACCCTTCGGGTAATTGATACCACCTGCATGGCGATCGGAAAACACCATCCCGGCGTTAATCATGGGTGTGCGATCGGCTGGCATCACAGACCAGCAGAAACATTCCATATCGATCAGACGCAAGAGATTCACATCTTTGATGTGCTTTTTCGCCACATCCCCTACGTTGAAAGGCAACCAACGGGCCAACCCAAGACAGGCAAGTGGCGCCTTAAAAAACACTTTGGCGAGATAGGCGGGATCTTCGAGCGAAAGCAAAGGCATGGCATCGAGACAACGAAAGACCTGCCAGCAGGTTTCATAAAAAGCTTTAATCCCCTTGGCTTCATGGGGGAATCGAGCACTCATCCGTGTCATGAAGTCGTCAAAGTTCCTGTCCACGGCCATCGTGAGCCCATCAGGTAAGTGGTACTCGAGTTGAACTGGATCCGGGATCGTGTCGCAATGCTGCCCCACGTCAGCCAACGCTCTTGTCAACAGATTCGTATGACCTTGCTCACCAAAACCAAAAATCATCGATGCACCCACATCGAAGGTATAACCCTCCCTGCGGAAACTTCCACCAGACCCACCTGGTATCAGATATCTCTCAAGAACGAGAGTACTAGCACCCTTTGCGGCCAGTTGCGATGCTGTGACTAACCCACCAATCCCTGATCCAATGACGATGACATCCCACTCAGACATTGGAATCAGCATGAACCCTCAGCCTTGAACCCTAGGAGGCTCCGGTCTGAAGAAAGGGCGGAGTAGCCGTCAAAATCACCTCTGATCGCACAGGCATCGCGAGAAGCTCGTTGCAACGCTCCTCAATTCGTTCACGAATGAGATCGATTGCAGAGCCGTCCATGGGTTGGTTGGGGTTGAGGTAAACCACCACAAAGGCAGTACGCCCCACCCGCATCACAGTGAGGTCGAGCAGCCAGCAAGACAATCCTGCCAGCAGATCTTCGAGGGCAACTCGAGTCGTGCGAACAAGTTCGTTGTCCGCGGATGCGCCTGCAGCCTGCCCGAGCGCGATCAGAAACGTTTGAAGAGGTTCCTTGAAAATGACCAGACTCACGATGAGCACCAACAATGAATCTGTGATTGGACTGAGAGGCGCAAAAGGTGTCCCTTTCAATAGCGGTGATCCCAGCAGAGCAATGCCTGTAAGGCCACTGATCAAGGCATCAATCCTGGCAGCCCTTGCTTCCATCAGAAGTAATTGGGACTGACGACCCGAACGGCTCCAGTCATGGTGGTGACGCCAAGACAAACCACAACAAATGGCCACCATTGACGCGGAGTAAATCGCCACCGGTCCAAGCTTCACCAATTCAATCGTGCTGCCTCTGGCGTAGTCGATCACTGTGCTGAGTCCGCTGAGGGCGGCAAAGCTGAGCACGCCAATGAGAACGAGTGAGCGGAACAAGACGTACAACGCTTCCTGACCGTCGTAGCCGTAGGGGTAGGCCCTGTCTGGTGGACGAATCACATTGACACTAATTTGAGAGGCAACAAGCCCTGAACCCACCATCACAGCCGAGTACAGACCATCCAGGAGGAGGGCATAGGAGCCTGAAATAACATGCACTGCCACGCCTGCAATCGCCATAAATGCACTGGCGATTACACCTATCCGTAGTGATATTTGTTCAATTTGGCGGTCTTCAAGCGGAACAGGAGACATGATCCATGGATGTTGTTTCGATAACAAGCTGCAGATCTGAAAGTGCTCGATCGCGATAAGCGCCGTACCTTTCACGCTTATCTCGTATGCGCTCTGGCAGCTCAGGCATCAAACCAAAATTAGGGGGCATCGGTTGAAATTTGTTTGATGGTGTCTCACTGATGAAGTGGGTGAGGGCTCCAATCATCGTGGTGTGTGGCAACTGGATCGGTTGCTGTCCCAGAGCCACCCGTGCTGCATTGGTTCCAGCCAACCACCCCCCGGCAACAGCAGCTGCGTATCCTTCCGTACCAGTGATTTGTCCCGCCGCCAACAGAGAAGGACGTCGACGGAACTGAAGTGTCGGTTCCAACAACTCAGGAGCCTCCAGGAAGGTGTTGCGGTGCATCACACCGAAACGGACGAAGTCTGCTTTCTCTAAGCCTGGAATTAAACGCAGCACCTTTTTTTGCTCGCCCCATTTCAGATTGGTCTGAAAACCCACGAGATTCCAGAGCCTTCCGTCTTTATCTTCCTGTCTCAGTTGCACAACGGCATAAGCCCGTTTGGCTCGGCGTACATCTCGATCAGTCACATCCCCCCAGCGCGGATCCCAGAGTCCAATCGGCTTCAGAGGTCCATAACGCATGGTGTCCTCGCCACGCCGAGCAAGCTCTTCAATTGGCAAACATCCCTCAAAAAAAGTCGCACTGCTCTGGTCGAAGTCTTTGAGTTCAGCTTGCTCAGCCTCTAAAAGGGCCTTGCGAAATGCAAGAAACTGACCCTGATCCATCGGACAATTGATGTAATCAGCATCACCTTTGTCGTAACGGCTGGCACGGAAGGCCTTTGTCATATCGATGCTTTCACCTTCAACGATCGGACTTGCCGCATCAAAAAAGTGACAATCATCACGTCCCGTGAAGGAACGAAGATCTTGAGCTAAAGCGTCACTGGTGAGTGGACCAGTCGCCAGAACGGTGATCTGGTCAGAATCAGGTAGAGCAAGAAGCTCCTCACGGCGAATGGTGATTAGGGAGTGTGCATGGAGAACCTCCGTCAAGTCAGCACTGAAACGGCTTCGATCTACGGCAAGCGCTCCGCCTGCGGGAACGGCATGACGGTCAGCGGTCTGAATGACCAGGGATTGGAGACGCCTGAGCTCTTGTTGAAGTAACCCAGCTGCTCGGTCGCTGCTCAGTGCACCAAAACTGTTGCTGCAAACAAGTTCTGCAAACTCGGGGCTGTGGTGAGCGGGCGAACGCTTGCACGGTCGCATCTCCCAGAGAGTGACTGGCACACCTGCTTTTGCTACCTGCCAAGCAGCTTCGGTGCCAGCTAAGCCAGCACCAATCACAACAACTGATCGAGGATCGCTCAAGGACGACGGATCAAGGACTGATCCCAACCCTATCGATCGATATCAAGCACGGCTGCGCTTGATCATGAGTTGAAGCTGACCAACCGCAGCACGACCAATGTTGAACCCAGCCCAGGCAATTGCGAGAAGAATTGGAGATGCCACAAGCACGAGCCGAAGGTCCATGGGTTGGTAGTCAAGGTCACTCGGATTTTAAGGACAGGGAACAGAAGTCGTGCCGGAAACGGTCAAGTCCGTTTGGTTTTGCAGCAATTGAGACCACTGCGCTGCAAGCTTGGTGTAGTGATCGGCATGTTCCAGCTGCTGATCGATTTCCCTCTGATTCAGAGCTCGCTTGACTCGCGCAGGAACACCAGCAACAAGAGAGTGTGGAGGAACATCTTTATTGACGACGGAACCTGCTGCGACAAGGGCTCCACGGCCGACAGTGACTCCATTCAACACAACGGCACCAATTCCAATCAGGCAACCTGCTTCGAGCGTCGCTCCATGCACAACGGCTCGGTGGCCGATCGTGACATTTTCAGCAATGAAAACCGAAAACCCAGGGTCCCCATGCAGAACAGCCCCTTCTTGCACATTGCTGCGAGCACCAATGTGAATCGGGGCGAGATCACCACGCGCAACTGCAGTCGGCCAGATACTGGACCCTGATTGCAACGTGACCTCAGCCATCACAATGGCGCCAGGAGCCACCCAAGCGTCATGAGCAATGGAAGGGTTTGCCCAAAGTGTCTGCTGTATTGGTTCGGTCATAAACGGTGAATACAATTTTCAGACGCCTGGATCGCCGAGTGATAATGTCCTTGAGTGCAGTAGGCACAACCAGTAGGGGTCGCTAGCTCAGCGGTAGAGCACTCGGCTTTTAACCGATTGGTCCTGAGTTCGAATCTCAGGCGACCCACTTTACTCATACTACTCCTCTACAAAAAGCTTAATTTACAGTCACCATTTCTTTGTCGATCTATGCGAAGACTTGATCGCTCATCACATCTATGAAATCTATTGCTGTTGTTGATGACGATTACCGAATCCGAGATCTCATATGTTCCGAACTTATTGACGAAGGAATCGAGCCTATTCCATGTTCAGATGGACAGGATTTGCTTGATCTCTTGGACAAACGCTCTGTGAATCTGATTTTATTAGATATCATGATGCCCAGAATGGACGGAATCACATGCCTAAAACATTTAAAAGATCGCTCTAATACAATTCCTGTGTTGATGGTTACGGCATTGAATGGAAGCACAGAAATCGAAGAAGCAAAAGAACTCGGCGCAAACGAAATCATTTTGAAGCCAGACCTGTTTGATTATTTGCCGGATCTGATAGAGAAATACCTTGACAACAAGACAAATCAATAATATCGCCTCCGAAACATTTATTTGTTTTGGTGAGGAAGCTTGAAAATCACGACCAATCCGCGCGTATCCGAATGTGGATCAGACATTGGCGAGTAGCACTCGACAGTTCCACCCATACCGCGAATCAAACTTTTGACCAAAGCTAGTCCAAGGCCACTACCCTCAGTTGAAACAGCATTTCGGTGCTCTTCAAGACGTCTGAACGACTCAAAAACAGCAATACAATTCTCAACATCCTGAATACCCAGGCCATTATCGATAAATAAAACATTCACAAAGGCATCGTCATGATCAATCTGAATTTGGATTGACAAATCAGCAATGCTGTAACGGATACTGTTATCGAGAAGTTGGTCAAGAGCAAGGTGGAGAGCATTCTGATCGATCCAAACCTGAAATCCACTTGCAGATTCAGCGGGGCAGAATTGAATCAGATTTTTGTGATCAGGAGTCTGATCGTTAATCCATTGATCGACACATTCTGCCAAGTCGACTAGTTTAAAATCCCACCTTCTAAAGTCTGAATCCAATTGAGAAAGCATTAACAGATTATCAACAAGATTGGTCATACGAACCACTTCTTCTAAAGCATCAGATAAAGGCTGGGACAGTGTATCTGGACAGCAATCATTACGCTTTACGCGACGCAAGTTCCCCTTAACAATAGCCAAAGGCGTTCGCAACTCATGAGCTAGATTATTAATAAACTGGCGCTGCGTTGCCAATGCCCTCTCAATTGGATCAAGATCACGAAACATCAGCAATACAAAGCGCTGATTCAATTGAATGATCTGACGCCAACGCACTAATCGAACAATTGATTGATCCTGAACTTCATTGGATAGTTGAATAGCATGAATAAGAAAAGATTTCTGACCATCTCGAAAAAAAGCCTTATTCAAGGGATGACTTGGGTCATCATCTGCAACCAAGACTTTATCTAAATGGTAAAAATGAAGAAGCTTGGAAAGTACATGTCCTACCAATTTGAGCGTTATACCTCCACCTAACCAATCAGCAGATTGTTGATTGGCCCAGCGAATCTCATTGGAATCATCAACAATCAACATAGCCTCGCCAGTGGAATCAAATGCCACTCTTAACAAACCAAGGGACTGACTCATCTGTTGAATAAGCAACTTTGAGCCAGAACTGTTAGTCAATTCCTCATCAGCAGGCATGGGGACCTTCCAGAGGTCTTAACGTTGCGGCAAAGCTCCATCCAAATTCGTCACTTCGTTCTGCCACAATAAAATGCTCGCTCCGTATAGAGGATCCATCACTGCAAATCGTGGCTAATTCCAATGGATGATTCACAATCTTTGAGGTTTCTGTCATCTTGAACCTTGAGAAGCCAGCATGATGCAGTTCTCGGAATGATGGAGGAAGAATCATTCCAATCGTCTGTCCCATAAGACCGTCGTCCCAACCGTAAATCAAACGGAAGCGCTCATTAAATTCGACCACTTGGCCTTGAGCGTCAGTGCGAATGAAAGGAAGGTTGTGTTTCTGCCTTAAAGCTGCCACAGCGCCAGGTGTCCAGGAGTTTTCCATGTCCAGGAAAGTTTTATGTCAGCTTAGACACGAATCCAATGGATCAAACCAGCGCTGTCCTTTAGAGTGGAGTGGTATCGGGGTGTAGCGCAGTTTGGTAGCGCGCCTGCTTTGGGAGCAGGATGTCGCAGGTTCGAATCCTGTCACCCCGATTCTGGAGACGTCAATGATGACGGGCTTTCTTACCGCCACCCCAAGGCGGTTTTTTTTGCCAAATGTTGGGCAATTATGAAAAGAATCCTGTATGACCTGAAACCAGCAAAACGTGGTCAACAAGCAAAGTTCTCCAATAATCCACAAATCATCCGATCCAACTAAACATGCTTGGTTAAATGGACCTAAGTCAGTAAACAAGTTTTAAATCGAATGGACCAGAGACAGACAGAGGTTATCGTTAAAAATTTTTTGAATAAATTTTGAACAAAAACAAATTTAAAATGCTTACACAATCACAGAAAAAGCCAAGAGTGACAAAAACTATATGAATAGTTGATAAATCCGACTGTCGCTACACATTAATTTGACCGAAGCCGAAATAATTCTAGACAACTCCATTCGCAACTATCACAAGACAAAGCAATGCTTTATCCATCGACAATCCAAACCAGTATATCATTAGACAAAAGAGGATAAATGTGCAAAAGCAGATCATAAAGACAGAACACTGGGAAAAACAACAAAAGTAAAATACTTAAAGCATAAATACTTATTAACAGTAAGACTCTCTCAACAGAAAAACCATGCAGAGCCCACACCACCTGAATCCCTAATAGGCAAGCGCAATAAATGGACGTTAACGAATATGGAGAGATCAGAATAAACTCAATTATCTAAAATTGAGCAAAAGAAAGAAGGTGGCGACAAAACACGAGGTTAACAATGGAAATAATCAAGAAAAGCGACTAACCATTCCCTTCCAAATAAATATACACACCAACGGGATAAAAAAAT
>WTGE01000323.1 GCA_011525445.1 Synechococcus sp. CO36386bin_37 | reverse complement strand
CGCTATGCAGGATCAGCCATTGGGATCAACCTCAGCAGCAACGGACTGATCGAAGCCCAATGGTATTTGTTTGATCTGGTCTTTCTGCTCGGACTGGGTTGGACGCTGCAGAAGGGCGGCCACGTCCGCGTTGATGTACTGCAAAACCGCTGGAGTCAACGCCGCCGCAATCGCCAAGAACTCGGCTCACTCCTTCTTCTGTTGTTGCCATTCGCCTTTGGCGTGATGGCGCTGTCCATTGCACCAGCACTGCGCTCCTGGAGCATTGGGGAGATGTCTCCCGATCCTGGAGGACTCCCTCGCACCTGGCTGAGAGCCCTGATCCCACTCGGCTTTGGCTTGCTTGGTCTGCAAGGAATTGCGGAAACGCTTCGGCTTCGCTGGGCACTGCTGCATCCCGACGAGCCTGGATCAGCACACATCGCACCGCAGAACGACCTCAATCAGCAACCCCCTCAGGGAGGCATGACGCTGTGATTGAAATTGAGTCCATGGGCTGGGTTCTGAGTTTCGATCCCTCAGCTGTTCTTGCACCAGCAATGTTTCTAGCCCTGATTGTGGCCCTGCTCAGTGGATTTCCAGTGGCCTTCTGCCTCGGGGGTATCGGCGTCATCTTTGCGTTGCTGGGAATGGTCAGCGGCGAAATCGAGCCTCAGTTCGTCAACGCACTTCCCCAACGATTCTGGGGATCATGGCCAACTTCACGCTCCTTGCGATTCCCGCCTTCGTGTTCATGGGGTCCATGCTGGAAAACTCAGGCATCGCCGAACGATTGCTGGCGAGTATGGGGCACCTGCTGGGACGCGTTCGCGGTGGACTCGCCCTCGCCGTAGTTCTTGTTGGCTCCTTACTGGCTGCCACCACCGGAGTCGTGGCAGCCACCGTAACGACAATGGGGATGATTTCCCTGCCGGCGATGCTCAAAGCTGGCTACGACAAAACTCTGGCCACAGGCGTGATCGTGGCGTCCGGGACCCTGGGACAGATCATTCCTCCAAGCATCGTGTTGGTTGTGCTTGGAGATCAACTCGGAATCTCTGTTGGCGATCTCTTCATCGGAGCCTTGATCCCTGGCCTGCTGATGGCCTCCGTTTTTGCGATTTATGTGCTGATCATCAGTTCGATCCAGCCCCAACTCGCACCAGAGTTGTCCCAGCAAGAACTGGGTTCAACAGGGCCTCTTCAGCTCCTGCAATCCATGGTTCCCCCCCTGGCCCTGATCCTGATTGTGCTGGGAAGTATTTTCTTTGGTATTGCCACTCCCACGGAAGCGGGTGTGATCGGAGCGGTGGGCGCGATCCTGCTTTCAGCAGTGAATGGGGGCTTCAGCCGCAGGCAACTCTCTCAGGTTTGCGAGAACACCATGCGCACCACATCCATGGTGATGGCGATCCTGCTGGGTTCGACCGCTTTCAGCCTCGTTTTCCGCGGAGTCGGAGGGGATCAACTGATCGCCGATGTGCTGCTCAACCTGCCGGGTGGCCGCACTGGCTTCCTGCTGTTAAGCATGCTCATCATCTTTCTGCTGGGGTTTTTCATTGATTTCTTTGAAATTGCCTTTATTGCCGTACCACTGCTCTTGCCTGCAGCACGTCAGCTGCTTGGCCCCGATGCCTTGATCTGGTTTGGGGTCATGATCGGAGCCAATCTGCAGACATCCTTTCTGACACCACCCTTTGGGTTCGCGCTGTTTTACCTGCGAGGTGTCGCTCCGAAGGAAGTGAAAACACGCGATATCTACAAAGGAGCCTTGCCCTTTGTCGGCCTTCAAGTGGCGGTCCTGGCTTGCATCATTGCTGTTCCTGGCCTGGTGGACTGGCTGCCCCGTATGGCCACCGCCATGACACGGGCACCACTCAACTGACGTTCTCCGTAAAGTTGTTTCAACCGTGCAACTGTTATGGCAACGTCCAGCTTGAAGCCATCAGTGACAACGGCAAGCACCACTCCGAAGCTTTCCCTCCAGTGTGAATCGATTGCTTCCGGTAGCACCACCATTCGCTCGCTCGATTGGGAGAGAAGCCGATTCGACATTGAATTCGGCCTGCGGAACGGCACCACCTACAACGCGTTTCTTGTGCGTGGGCAACGCAACGCCCTCATCGATACGAGCCATGCCAAATTTCGAGACACGTGGCTGCCACTTCTGCAGGAGCAGATCGATCCAAAACGGATCGACTATCTCATCGTCAGTCATACCGAGCCGGATCACTCTGGACTGATCGGCGACCTGATTGATCTGAATCCTGAAATGGAAATTGTCGGATCCAAGGTGGCACTGCAATTCCTCAAAGATCAGGTTCATCGACCGTTCCGCTCCCGAGCCGTCAAAAGCGGCGAGGAGCTTGATCTCGGAACCAATCCGGAAAGCGGAATCCAGCATCGCTTTGAATTTTTAAGCGCTCCCAACCTGCATTGGCCCGACACCATTTTTTCATTTGACCACGGGAGCGGAATTCTCTATACCTGCGACGCGTTCGGACTCCACTACTGCTCAAACGATCTTTTCGACACCGATCCCGGAGCGATTGCCCCAGATTTCCGTTTTTACTACGACTGCCTGATGGGTCCCAATGCGCGGAGTGTGCTTCAGGCACTGAAGAGAATGGATGGTCTGCCCGAAATCAACACCGTTGCCGTTGGGCATGGTCCGCTGCTGCGCCATCACGTCGACCATTGGATCAATGATTACCGCCAATGGAGCGGCCAACGCAGCAAAGGCGAGCGCTACGCAGCAGTTTGCTATCTGAGTCAATACGGATTCTGCGACCGCCTCAGTCAGGCGATTGCCCATGGCATCGGTAAAACCGAAGCTCAGGTTCAATTGGTTGATCTCCGAGCAACTGATGCCCAGGAACTGACAGCCCTGATCAGTGAAGCTCAGGCTGTTGTCGTTCCCACCTGGCCCGCAGAAGCCGATGCTGAATTACAAAGCAGCATCGGAACGCTTCTGGCGGCTTTACACAGCAAGCAATTCGTTGGTGTCTATGACGCGTTCGGTGGCAATGATGAACCCATCGATGCCGTTGCTGGACAACTGATCAGTCAAGGTCAACGGGAAGCGTTCCCCCCCCTTCGAATTCGCCAGCTTCCTCAAGGAGCCGACTACCAGCGTTGCGAAGAATCGGGCACTGACCTGGGTCAACTCCTCACACGCGACAAAACGATCGCAGCCATGAAGAGCCTGGATGGTGATCTTGATAAAGCACTGGGCCGTCTGAGCGGTGGTCTTTATGTTGTGACGGCGAGCCAGGGAGTCGGAGACAGCCTGCGTCGGAGTGCGATGGTGGCGAGCTGGGTGAGTCAGGCGAGCTTCACGCCTCCAGGAATCACTGTTGCCGTGGCAAAAGACAGGGCCATCGAAACCCTTATGCAGGTTGGCGATCAATTCGTACTGAATATTCTTCGAGAAGACAATCATCAGCAACTGCTCAGACATTTCCTCAAGCGATTTCCACCGGGCGCCGATCGTTTTGCTGGCGTTAATGTTCTCGAGGATGAAGCACAAGGAGGACCAGTGCTCGGCGACGCATTGGCTTACCTCGGATGCCGCGTGGAACAACGCATGGAAGGACCGGATCACTGGGTCATCTACGCCGTGGTGGAACAGGGAAACGTGGCTGATGCCAACGCCATGACAGCCGTGCATCACCGCAAAGTCGGGAACCACTACTGAATCCATCGTCTCAATGTCCTCACCTCCGGAGCAATCACAGCTCTCATGCTTCTCGAGGAGAGCTGATACAGCGCCACAAACGATCAGCCGCATTAACGCAACGTTCAATCATAGCCCTCCAATCATGCAGCCAAGGCAGTCCCTACAAGTGGCTAATTGTCCCTGGAAAATTATCACAACGAAAGAAGTTTTCATTGATTCCAACCCAACCAAGTCGTCTCTTTAATGAATTTAATCCTACACATTGGGACTGAAAAAACCGGGACTACCTCAATTCAGAGCTTTCTAAAAATAAACAGAATTGCTTTAATGCAGAACGGAATCTATGTTCCGCAATCGACCATGACAGGGTCTGGCAACCAGAGATGGCTACCAATCATGGCTAATCGCGACGACTATACAGATGATTTCATGAAACTACAGAATTTTAAAAACCAAGAGGAAAAACGCAAGAAAATCATTCAAAAAAAAGCAGAATTTTTATTCGAGTGCCAAAACCTTTCTGCCAAATATCATACCTTAGTACTGTCATCAGAGCATCTACAATCAAGGCTAACAAGAAAGGATGAAATTCAGAAACTTAAGGTTTTACTTGATAAAATCTCTCAAACGGTTTGCATTGTTGTTTATATCAGAGATCCTCTTAGTACCGCAATATCGCACTTATCGACAATGATCAAAAACGGGCAGACGCCTCAGGCCCTTCCTGCCCCAAACGAGAAATACTATGAAACCATTTGCAATCATGCCCAGACAATTAAAAAGTGGGGAGATTGCTTCCAAGAGGCTAAATTTATTATCAGAAGGTTCGACAAAAAATCCATCATCAACAACAACGTGATCGTTGACTTTTGCACTCAATTCATTCCCAACTTTAAGATCAAAAACTATAAACTCCCCGTCGCTGTTAATACAAGCCTAACATTAACAGGGATGAAGCTACTACGCAAATTAAATTTAAAATATCCTCCTTACATTGAGAATTTTCCTAATCCAATGCGTCGCGACATGGCATCTTTTGTAATGAAGAATACTAGCGATGGTACAAAATTTTTGCCATCAAAAGAAGAATACGAGGCCTATTATGACCACTTCGCCGTGTCATGCGAAAACGTACGAGAACATTAT
The DNA here is from genome assembly GCA_011525445.1 of Synechococcus sp. CO36386bin_37. Next base: position 5,723 of record WTGE01000323.1, on the reverse strand, counting down.
TTTCCATCCGAAAAATCTCTATTTACGCAGCAATATCAGTTTTCCAACGAAAAAATTGATTTGAGAGAGTTTGACATTGACTCATCTCTCAGCGAGCGATTGATTTATTATCTCTGGGAAGAGAGAACGCACAGGATCGCTGATGAAGATATCTATAAAATTCGAGACCTTGCGATTAAAATCTCAGAGCAGAAACCCTTGAATCTGAATGATTCTCTTGATCTAATGAGAGTTGCACAGAAATTGAAACCTCAAGGCAATTATATCAAGAAAAAAATCTACGAATGGGAACACCTCACGGGCTTAAACGAACCGAAGAGTTAATCTTTCACAATAATGATTGCCCCAGGCGACCCTATTCCTGTTGCACAGCAACCATGAATCGTTCCGATTTTTGATCGCAAGATTAATCCCATCAAGTATTGCTTCACCATCAAAAAGCGCACTCAAGCAACAATCCCACTCTGCAAATAAATGCCAAATCACCCTGAATCTATTGTGATCTATCAAAACAATGAAAGAAAAGAGTAAAACAATCTTTTTTGGCATTGTATTCAATCTCTTTGCCGGGAGCATCGCATAGGATTGAACCAAGTCTTGGCTAACACAAATGGGGGGCAACAGAACTCTTAGAGAAGTCATTAATCTGCCCATAGAGGAAGGATTGAACTGCCTGAGAGGGCTCAGTCCGCAAAGACTTCGATTCGAATTGGAATACGCTCTTGAGAGAGGAAGCACAGCCAATAGTTTTCTCTTCGATCCAGGACTAGACAGCGAAGGAAAGCAACAAGACGCCCTGCTGGTGCACCCTCCAGGAAAGGCTTACCACGAGTCCTTTCTGCCAGCCCTTGCAGACCTTCTTCCCAAACAGACCCAATCCCTGCGGGTCGTGGTTGGTCATGTCAATCCCAACAGGGTTGCCCTGCTCCGTGAACTGGCAAAGCTGTATCCCAGGCTGGAACTGATTGCTTCGAATGCCGGAGCCAAACTCCTGAAAGAGCTCTGGTCACAACGCAAGCCCTTACCTGCAGGACAAGAAAGTGAACAGCCTTCCATCCCTGAACTACCACCCATCCAGGTGGTGCGCCACGAGCAAACCTTGCGCCTCAGCCATGATCATCAACTTCAACTCGTTCCTGCCCCGACCCCCAGATGGCCTGGAGGTCTGCTGGCGTTTGAAGAGTCCCTGGGACTTCTGATGAGCGGCAAGCTGTTTTCAGCACACATCTGCACCCACGACTGGGCTGAAACGGGACGCAGTGCGACGGAAGAAGAGCGACGTCACTTTTATGACTGCCTCATGGCACCGATGGCGAGCCAGGTGGACTCCCTTGTCGAGCGCCTTGAAGAGCTGGACATCACAACAGTGGCACCGGGCCACGGTCCAGCCATCGACACCAGCTGGCGCAGTTTGTTCAATGACTACAGACGCTGGGGGGAAAGCCAGCAGCAATCCAGCTTGTCTGTTGCGCTGCTCTTTGCCAGCGCTTACGGAAACACCGCTGCCATTGCTGATGCTTTAGCGCAGGGAGTAGGTCGCACTGGGATTCGCATTACCAGTCTCAACTGTGAATTCACCCCTCCCAACGAGCTGATCAACACGATCAAACAAGCAGACGGCATCCTGATCGGCTCACCCACTCTCGGCGGCCATGCCCCCACGCCGATCGTCTCCGCCTTGGGGACGCTGCTTGCCGAAGGAGACCGCAGTAAACCGGTCGGTGTGTTTGGCAGCTTCGGATGGAGTGGTGAAGCCATCGACCTACTTGAAACCAAGCTCCGCGATGGCGGGTTCCGATTTGCTTTCGAACCCATCCGGGTGAAGTTCAGTCCCGATGCAGCGATGATTCGAACCCTCGAAGAAACCGGCACCCGATTCGGTCGCGAGTTGCATCGAGAACAACGCAAACAGCAGCGACGCAGCGGGGGTGGCCTCAGTGAAAGTCGTAGTGACCCTGCCGTCTTAGCCCTTGGCAGGGTTGTTGGCTCGTTATGTGTCTTGACGGCACGAAAGGGGGAACTCTCCGGCGCCATGATTGCCAGTTGGGTCACCCAGGCCAGTTTCACCCCACCAGGTTTCACCGTGGCTGTCGCCAAAGATCGTGCCGTTGAGGCCTTACTGCATATTGGCGACTGTTTCGCCCTCAATGTGCTGGCGGAGGGCCGGGAGAGCGGGCCCATGAAGCAATTTCTCCAACCGTTTGAACCGGGCGCCGATCGCTTCGCTGGACTGGAACTCCAGGCCAGCCCAGGGGAGCAACCGCTCCTTCCTGACGCTCTGGCCTGGATGGAAGCGACTGTGAAACAACGGATGGAATGCGGAGATCACTGGTTGGTTTATGCCGAGGTCTCCCACGGAAGCGTCCTCGATGCCGCAGGCGAAACCGCGGTGCATCAACGTCGAAGCGGGGCCAACTACTAAAAAACAGGCCGAACAGGCTCAACCGCGCGTCCTAACTCATACTCACTATGAGTTAGGACTAGAATTCGTCTATCGACGAGTAATCCCATGGATCTGTCAAAACCTTCCACCCAGGCCAATCTCGAAGCCGCCTTTGGCGGAGAAAGCATGGCCAACCGCAAATACTTGTTCTTTGCTGATGTAGCGAAGAAACTCGGCCGCTCCGATCTCGCCAAACTGTTTCGCGACACCGCAGCGCAAGAGACAGAGCATGCATTTGCCCACTTCCGCCTGCTGCATCCCGAGCTCGTGATTCGCGACTCCAACACTCTCAGCCCTGAGGAGAAAGAAACCATGCTGACTCGGTGCCTCGAGCTGGCCATCGAGGGAGAAACCTACGAATACACCACGATGTATCCGGAGTTCACCGCTCAGGCTCGACACGACTGCGACAGCAGCGCGGTGTCTGAGTTCAGTGAACAAACCAAGGAGTCCCAGGAGCACGCGGGCATCTTCAAAACAGCTGCCAAGAACTTTGGACTGCTCACGCCCATCGAGCAGCACCATGCCGAGTCGTATGGTGTTGCCCTTGAAGCACTGCAAGGCAAGGGCCAAGCAGGGCAAGCCGATGAGCCGGTGGCCGGCAAATGGATCTGCAAGGTTTGCTCGATGATTTACGACCCAGCAGAGGGCGATCCCGACTCGGGAATAGAACCAGGCACACCTTTTGAAGCGATTCCAGATGATTGGTCCTGCCCCATCTGCGGTGTTCGCAAAGCCAGCTTCGTGCCCTATCGAGAAGCGGAATTGAAATCTGCCTGACGCTCCCAGGCGTGATCAGATCGTCCCATACGGGTCACACAGCTAACAACCGAGGCCCGTCATGGCGTCGTCCAGCCGTGGCGGCACCTCGGGATCAAATGTTCGCGCCACCACACCATCAGCCTGCAGCTTCCTCCACTGAAAGGTCAGAACTTTTTTGACTCATCCTTTGAAGTGCACGTTGCAGGGGCTGAAAACCGTTGAATCTCATCGCGCAATTCGCGCAGAATCAACATGTTTCAGCGCACCTGAATCACCTTCAAGGCCAGTTCTGCCCTGCATTGGCTTGGGCAAAAACCATTCTGAAATCCCTCCTGATCGCCGAAAGGTCACCTGGATCTCACCACCCCACCTGAGCCTGTGTTCCTGTGATGTCGATAGCGATCAGCTCAGTATCCAATGGCAAACCATCCACCGCAGCCATCGAGACCAGCCCACAGCCGACAGCCCTCCGACGCAACACTGGTAGCCCTTTTTTCTGCAACGGCAGCCTTGCCCCTGAATCGAAGACATCAGCCAAAATTCAGCCTGAATAATGGAGACCCTCGGCATGAACACAACAAACACCAGCAATGTGCTGGTGATCACTGCAAGCAACGGCGAAAATCTCAAGCTGGCCCGGCGGTTCGTTGAGACGGCAGGAAGCATGGGCCAATCGGCCGATCTGCTCGATCTCACAACCATCGACCTGCCCTTATTTACCCCCAGGGCTCAAACAAAAGGGACTCCGGAAGCGATAGCGCCCCTCGAGGCCCAACTCATGGCCGCCCCCCGCTGGGTGATCTGCGCACCGGAATACAACGGCTCGATACCACCCTGCCTCACCAATGCGATCGCCTGGTTATCCGTGCAAGGCGATGACTTCAGAGCTTTGTTCAACAGCCGACCTATCGCAATTGCCACCTTCTCCGGTGGCGGCGGCATGGAACTGCTCCTCTCTTTGCGAATTCAGCTCACCCACCTCGGTGCCGAGGTTGTGGGTCGCCAGTTACTCAGCAATCATGCCAAACCAGCCAAGGACGACACCATTCAGGATTTATTGCATCGCCTAGGACAAAAACAGCCACTCCAATGACTGCTCTCTCCAACACCATTCATCCATCGCTGATCTTTCGTCCAGCACAAGAGCGCTTCCACAGCTCCAATGACTGGCTCGATTCTTGGCATAGTTTTTCATTTGCCGGTCATCATCATCCCAATTGGATGGGCTACGGCCCTTTACGTGTCATCAACGACGACACGATTGCGGCGGGTCGCGGGTTTGGCAAGCACTCCCATCGCGACATGGAAATCATCACAGTGATGATTGAGGGTGAAATCAAACATCAGGATTCTGTTGGAAACAGCGGTGCGATTCAGGCAGGCGATGTGCAACGCATGAGTGCTGGCACTGGAATCACGCACAGTGAAATCAATACCAGTACACAAGCCTGCCGTTTGCTTCAGATCTGGATCGAACCATTTCGGACAGGGCTTACTCCTTCCTATGAGCAGCAAACCATGGTTCTGGAAAACCGAAAGTGGACTGCCGTACTGGATCCAAACCGAAGCGATTGCATGGCCATTGCCCAATCCACGCAGCTCTGGCGAATCCTGCTTGAGCAGGGAGAAAGCATTTCCTTGCCACAACTCTCATGCACAAGAGCCTGGATACAGATGATCAACGGAACGATTGCCCTGTCGGATGCAACATCCTCTTCCAGCCTGAATCTTCATCAAGGTGATGGAATTGGATTGAATCCCATCGAATCGGGCCTGCAGATGATCCATTGCCACGCTGATCAGACCGACCTGCTTTTGTTTGCTTTTAACCAAAAAGAACCCGAACAGACCTGATACAGCGTTAGCTGAAATTATTGGTAGCGATTTTAACAATAGAGAACGTGAATTTACCTCTTCTCAGCGACCAAAAAGCTTAAAAGTGCCTGAGAAGGTGAATGTCTGACAATCAGGAAGTAGAATCTTAAGAAAAAAAGTTATTGATACCGACTCATGATTTTTTGCACTGAAATGTATTCATTGGACTGACTTGTCTTTCTTCGATGGGACTTCTTGGAGAGCCACAATTTGTAGTGCGGTATCGCGGATTCATCCTTTTACAACAGCCCAATCAAAGCTGGTTGATTCGTCCTGAGCGGAGTCCCATGAAACTTCTCCCGTTCAGGACTTCCGTGTGTTCTCTTGCAGATGCAAAATCGTTAGTCGACGTGAAGCTGGAAGACGACTCCTGGATTCACAAAGCGGCTTGAACAGTCGTTCATCAAAGCTTTCTGTTCTGACTTTGATCGACTGAGGATTTAGAGACAAATCTGGGATGCATCAATGCAAATTCATGCAGCCTGAGGTGGAGGAGTCGGGGAACCCTGAGGTTGCAGTGGTAAGACCAGAGTCACATTATGATTAGCACGTTCAGGACGTTGACGCCGTGGTCGGCGAATTCCGAACGGCACGCGCACGACATTCGTTCCTTCAATCTGGAGCGTATGACCTCGGACAAGAG
>WTGE01000342.1 GCA_011525445.1 Synechococcus sp. CO36386bin_37 | reverse complement strand
CCGTTATCATGCAAAGACCTGTATTGACGACTGTCTCACAGGCCACTCTGCTTGTGCTGTCTTGAGCTAAGAGCGCATCGAGAACGGCATCACTGACTTGATCACAAATTTTGTCGGGATGGCCTTCCGTTACGGATTCGGAAGTGAAAACGTATCGACTCATAGCGAACTAAAGATGTTTAGGACTTTAGAGGGTGCTTCTGTTGCTCTCTTTCAATGTTCAGTTCCTGCCAGTGATGGATCAAGTGATGGTGGGCTGTGAGTTCCGGGGTTTGAAGCCACCCCGACACGTAGCCCAGGGCACAGGCGATGCCTGCCCGACGCGCCATGAGGAGATCGGAATCAGCATCACCGATGAGTGCACATTCCTTTGGATCCAAATTCAGGGCTTCGCAGAGACCATGAACAGCCTGTGGATCCGGTTTGGAGGGTGTGTCATCAGCACTCCAAATGGCTGTGATGAATTGGCTTAAGTCATGGTCTTGAAGAAACTGTCTGATTCCATGACGAGTGTCATTGCTTATCACAGCACAGACCACACCCGCATTATGGAGTTGCTCTAGCAATTCCCTTGAATGGGGGAGAGGCATTCTGGCGTTCGCATGAGGGCCAGTCGCAGGGAGCGTGTTGATCTTGTCTACAGCGTTGAAAACGTCTTCTGCGAGCAAAAGCGCCTGAGGCCAGCTCACATCGAAAAGACCAAAAATGGTTGCTGTGCTCAAGACATTGTGTTGTCGGGAGGCAATGGCCAAGGTTCCATCCGGCACCACCCCGGAGTCCGATCGACCCATTGCCCGTTTGAGCAAAGTTTCAAGCTGAATCAGGGTGCTGGACGGTGCACCTCTTGATGCAAACACGCGAAGGGATTCTTGGATCCTGGCGTCGGCTAGATCAATGAGGTGTGGTTCGCTGTGGGAAAGGGTGCCATCCTTGTCGAATAGCACCCCATGAATGCAACCAAGGGGATGGCCCCGCAGTGATAAGTGAGCCATGGGCTCATGCAGCTCAGATCATCATCGATCCCAAGGGCTCTTCTCCTTCCTCTGCCTGTTCAAGAAGCATTTGCTTATAACGAGCAGCCATTTCTTCTGCTTTATCGAACACTTTCTGAGGATCAGTAAGCATGTCACCGGGTTCTGGTTCCAGTGCTTTGGTGGAGAGTGAAATCCGACCTCGTTCAGCGTCGAGGTCAATGATCATCACCTTCATCTGATCATTCACGTTCAGCACAGAGTGGGGGGTTTCGATGTGTTCATGACTGATTTCAGAAATGTGCAACAACCCGCTCACTCCGCCGATGTCAATAAAAGCACCGTAAGGCTTGATGCCTCGAACGGTACCGATCACCACCTCGCCGACTTCAAGGCGATTCATCTTGCGCTCCACTAGCGCTCGGCGATGACTGAGAACAAGACGATTGCGCTCTTCATCAACCTCTAAAAATTTGAGAGGGAGGAAGTCGGCAACTAGCTCTTCCTTGGGTTTTCGTGTGCTGATATGGGAACCAGGGATAAAGCCGCGCAGTCCTTCCACGCGGACAAGCGCACCGCCCCGGTTTGTTGCGAATACCTCTGAATAAATTGTGGCATCTTCCTTTTGAAGCTGCCGCACCCGTTCCCAGGCTCGCTGATACTCGATTCGACGAATTGACAAGGACAGCTGTCCGTCCTCATTTTCTTCACTCATGATGAAGAATTCGCGAATCTCACCGGGTTGCAAGACGTCGCTGAGCCCCTCGACCCGGTTGATGGAAACCTCTTGAAGAGGCATGAACGCAGCCGTTTTGGCACCAATGTCAATCATGGCGCCCTTCGTTTCCAGAGCGAACACTGTGCCGTTCACAATGTCGCCAGGCTTGAAGTTGTAGTCGTATTTACTGAGAAGGGACGCAAAATCATCCAGTGTGAATCCGGCCCCATCCAAATCCTGAGGGTTGGCTCTGCTGCTGGGATCATCAGCAGTCGGAATATCTTCAGGAATGCTGAGATCTTCGTCCGTTCCGAAATCGGCTTGGTTCGCTGCGGCTTCGACGGCTGTGTTGTCGTCGACGGCAGTGGTGGATTCCACAGCAAGATCCTGAGCCGGATCGGTTGGGGTAACAGTCATGGATGGGTGGCGGTCTGTCCTAGGACAGTGCGATAAGAATTGACCCTATGCCCGCCGACAAGGATCAGTGATTGATGAGTTTACAGAACACCCATGCTCTAAACGAGAGCGGCGAGTTTGGCTTTATCTGTATTCATTCCTTCCAGAGTTGACACGAAGTCACTGACGCTTCTGAATTGTCGATAGACCGACGCAAAGCGGACATAAGCCACTTCACTTAGTTCTTTGAGGTGACTGAGAACAACTTCTCCAATTTCGGAGCTGCTGATCTCACGACCGTTGCGCTGTTGGAGGCTGAGCTCCAGTTCATCAACAATGGATTCAAGTTTGTTTGGAGTGAGCTCCGTTTTTTCACAAGCTCGACTCAGACCATGCAGCAGTTTGTTGCGATTGAAAATCTCTCGGTGTCCGCTTCTCTTGATCACGGTGATGGGAGCCGTCTCGACCCGTTCATAAGTCGTGAAGCGAAAGTTACAGTTCAAGCATTCGCGTCTCCGACGCACACTCTTTCCACTTTCTGCGGCTCTTGACTCGAGAACGCGACTATCTGTGTTTTGGCAGGAGGGGCACTGCACGCCCTAATCAATCCATTTTGAATTCTTCATATTGTATAGAACGTGTTGAACCTTGAACAGTGCTTGTAAAGCGAGATCGGTTTGAAGCCCAAAAAAAACCCCGCTTCTCAGCGGGGTACGTTCTGCTTGGGTGATCACTTACCAATCTTCGGTGGATCGCGAAATGCGATTGCGAAGAAGAGAGTGGCAATCGCCAAACCGAGAATGAGGATGTAAGCAAAGCTTTCCATCGAGAATCTCCTAAAGAGCGATCAACTGAGGGGGGTGGTACCCGTGGGAGGGACATATCCCTCGGGTAGGCGGCGGGTTGATTTGTCGCCAAGTTTTTGGAAGAGGCCGAATTCAACCTGTTCGCCAAGATCGGGATCGATACCTGCGAACACATCTCTGTAAAGAGTACGAGCACCGTGCCAGATATGGCCGAAGAAAAAGAGCAGTGCGAACGTTGCGTGGCCGAATGTGAACCAGCCACGAGGGGAACTTCGGAATGTGCCGTCCGAATTGTAAGTTTCGCGATCGAATTCGAAACCTTCACCCAACTGAGCTTTGCGAGCAAGTCGCTTCACGTCAGCAGGATCAGTGAAAACTTGACCATCTAAGGCACCGCCATAAACAGCTGCTGTGACACCTTGCTGTTCAAAGGAATACTTGGCTTCAGCGCGACGGAATGGGATGTCAGCGCGGACGATTCCATCACTATCTTCGAGAACAACTGGGAAATTCTCGAAGAAATTTGGTAGGCGTCGAACTTGCAGCTCACGCCCATCTTTGTCAGTGAAAACAGGGTGACCGATCCATCCAGTAGCGAGGCCATCACCATTCACCATTGGGCCTACGCGGAACAAGCCGCCTTTGGCAGGGCTGTTTCCGACGTAATCATAGAAAGCAAGCTTTTCTGGAATGGCTGCATAAGCTTCGTCAATAGAAGCACCTTCATCAAGAGCCGTTTGAACTCGACGATTGATTTCGGTTTTGAAGTAGCTCTGATCCCACTGATAACGAGTTGGACCGAAGAGTTCCACAGGTGTGGCTGCAGCGCCGTACCACATGGTTCCAGCAACGATGAAAGCTGCGAAGAAAACTGCCGCAATGGCACTTGCAAGCACTGTTTCAATGTTTCCCATCCGCAGAGCTTTGTACAAACGCTCTGGAGGTCTCGTCGTGATGTGGAAAATTCCAGCGATAATGCCCACGATGCCAGCAGCAATGTGATGGGCAACGATGCCTCCTGGATTGAATGGATTGAAGCCCTCCGGCCCCCAAGAGGGTTGAACAGCTTCAAGATGACCTGTTAGCGAATAGGGATCTGAAATCCACATCCCCGGGCCAAAAACACCCGTGAGATGAAAAGCTCCGAAACCAAAGCAACCCAATCCTGCAAGGAGGAGATGAATACCGAAAATCTTAGGTAAATCCAACGCTGGTTCACCAGTCCGTGGGTCCTGCCAAATTTCAAGATCCCAGTAGGTCCAGTGCCAGATCGCAGCAAGCATCAGCAAGCCACTAAACACGATATGGGCGGCAGCGACGCCTTCAAAGCTCCAGAAACCAGGATCTACTCCTGTTTCTCCGGTGATACTCCAACCTCCCCAGCTCCCTGTAACACCAAGGCGTGACATGAAAGGCATGACGAACATGCCTTGACGCCACATGGGGTTCAAGACTGGATCTGATGGATCAAAAATAGCGAGTTCGTAAAGAGCCATCGAGCCGGCCCAGCCGGCAACGAGGGCAGTGTGCATGAGGTGCACGGCCAAGAGTCGGCCTGGGTCGTTAATAACGACGGTGTGCACCCGATACCAGGGCAATCCCATGGGTCAGGTTCAGGTGGAACGGAGCTGCAGATGCAGACAGACAAAGTGATCGTAAGGGGTTTGTTCAATTGATTGGGGAGTCTTGTCGCGAGCTGCAATGTCCTGTATGGAGCCCCTTGGGTTCGTTTTCTTCGTTGTGATGTCAGTGTTTCCGTCCTTCGGCTGTCGCATTCAGGCCTGGTTGAGGGGGGTTACAAAACGCAACCTTTGGGCTCAAAGTGGGTGTTGATTGCTGAACAACTCCATGCCTGTCATTCGCTTTTTACGGGAAGGTCGTGATGTGGAGTGCTATCCAGGTGAAAACCTTCGCGATGTGGCATTGCGCGAAAATATTGAGTTGTATGGCTTGAAGGGTCAGCTCGGCAATTGTGGTGGCTGCGGTCAGTGCATTACCTGTTTCGTTGATGTTGTCGATTCAGACGCTGATACACCTCTGACGCCACGGACCGCCGTGGAGGACAACAAGCTCAGGCGTCGCCCAGAGTCCTGGCGACTGGCCTGCCAGGCCCTTGTTGAGCAGTCCGTGATTGTTCTGACCCGACCTCAAGTTCGCTTGGCGGATCTCGACAAAAAGAAAGCAGCGGCTCGAGCTGATCGACTGCCTGTAGGACCCGTCTCGTGGCCAGTTGTCAACAATGAAAATGCGGATGATGAGGTTTCAGATCAAGAATCTGAGACCCTTGAACCTGCTACGCCCGGTGACGAGGGATGAGCTGAGGGTCAACGTCGATCCCGAACGGTGATACGTTCAGCCCTGCATCTTCATCGCCCATGGAAACCAACGATCTCGGCTTTGTTGCCAGCCTCATGTTCGTCCTGGTTCCGACGGTGTTTCTGATCGTCCTCTTCATCCAGACCAACAGCCGAGAGGGTTCATCCTGATTACTTGTTGGTCTGGGTTACTGCCTGAAGGATGGCTCCGGTTCAGTTCCGTTCCGGCTCGCGGACGAGAAGAACCGGAGAAGGAGCATGGACTCGGATGTAATCACTGATTGATCCACCCAGAAGTTTGTCGAGGTCGACCAGACCGCGTGCGACTAATGGTCGCCTGTCCTGTGATGCAATCACGACCAGGTCGGCTCCAATCTCCTTGGCTGCTTCACAAACCCCCCGCCCAATATCGGGATTGGTCGTGTGGAGTGGCTTGAGCTCCACCCCAAGGCTTCGAGCTCGTTGTACGGCTGCAGCCAGCAGTCCATCGGCTTTGCTTTCTCCACCTCTGGAAGCCGACAGATCTTGTCTTGCTACATGGACACCTGTGAGTTGTCCCCCTGGTATGTCCCGAACCATCTCGCAGGCAATGCGCAAAGCATCATCGCCAACTCCAGTTCCATCAATTGTCACCATCATCCGATTCACGTGACGCACATAAAGGTCGTCCCGCACCAAAAGCATGGGACGAGTTGACAGTTGAAAAACATATTGGCTCGTGCTGTTTGCAAGGATCGACTGAAGGCGTCCCAGGCCACGCGATCCCATCACGATCAGATCAGCATTGATCTCTTCGGCCACCTTGAGAACGGTTTGTTTGGCATCTCCCTGCCGAATGATTGAATTCACTTCACTTGGATCGAGCCCGATTTGGTGAACTGCTTTGGCCAGCAGGCTGCCCGCGGTTGTCCAATGATCTTCCGAGTTGACCTTTCCTTGCTCGGATACAACGTGAAGCAGGTTGATGCGAGCAGCCTTTAAGCCAGGTAGATCTCGCAACATGCGCACCATTTCTTCCACATGACCATTGCCGGAATCGGCAACTAGAAGATTCTTGAACACGATGAAGATTCAGGTCTGAGTCAGCCTATGGCTGATGGACTCAGACAATGTCGATGGTGACTGAGAGCGTTACGCGCCGTCCTTGGCAGCTCCATAAGCGCGTCTTGCCGCAACACACCGATCACGGTGGGGTTATGTGGCATGGAGCCTACGTTGGTTGGCTGGAGGAGGCGCGGGTAGAAGCGCTCGCCGCAGTGGGTCTGCCTTATCAGCAGATCGCGGATGAGGGATTGGAAATGCCAGTGGTCCACTTGCAAATGGTTTACAAAAAGGCACTTTTTCACGGTGAGCAGGTTGTGATTGAAAGCGAGTCGCTTGCGCCTGAAGGGCCCCGCTGGCGTTGGAAGACGCGCTTTTTGCGATCGACCGGTGATTGTGCATTTGAGGCGCTGATTGATTTGGTTTTGGTTCGACTCGAGGGAGAACGGCGTCGGATTTTGCGTTACCCCCCTTCGTTCATTGCATCCGCGCTTGACTTGTTGACTCGGGGCCCGATTCAAACCTAGCGTGATAGTTCGCATGTACTAATTAAGGGTTGATGGATGCTCGTGGGTGGTGGTGGTTGTGGAGCTCGTGTCCCGGCCTCGGGGTTGCCAGGATTCGGGAACTCAGCGCGGTGGCTGATGCGCATCAGGTGAGTTTTGCTGATTTGTGGTTATGGCCTCGATTGCGTTTGCAATCAGCACTGGGCTGGTCTGATTCCTTCATGATGAGACTGGAGTCTTATCGGTTGAGTCAGGGGACATGTCCGGTGGTTTCCGTTCCTGGGAACGCACTTTGTCCTCTGGATGTGGATTGGCCAATTTCGTTCGAATCATTGGATCGCCCGCCTTCCGCTGTCTACTGGTCTGGACATCACCAGTTGTGGCCTTTCTTATCAGCTCGGAAGTGTGTCGCTGTGGTGGGGACAAGACGTCCTTCAGAACACGGAGCTCGGATGGCCCACGCTCTTGGACAGTGTCTTGCTCATGCTGGTTGGCCAGTGGTGAGTGGACTTGCAGAAGGTATTGATGCCGCTTCACATCAGGGCTGTTTGTCGGCAGGTGGGGTTCCGGTTGGTGTATTGGGCACTCCTTTGGATCGTGTTTACCCGAAAGAACATGAAGGCTTGCAGTCTGATGTTGAATCTGCTGGCCTTCTCTTCACTGAATGGTCAAGAGGTGTCCAGGTTCGTCGAGCCAATTTCGCATTACGGAATCGCTTGTTGGTGAGTGTGGCTTGTGCTCTGGTGGTTGTTGAGTGTCCAAAGACGAGTGGAGCATTGATTTCGGCCCAAATTGCCAGAGTGCAAGGGTGTCCGGTTTGGGTTGTCCCAGGGGATGCATTGCGCTGGTCCTGTCAGGGCAGTAACGCACTGTTGAAGCAAGATTCAACACCTCTTCTGAATCCAGAATCCTTGATTGCGGCACTCGGGTCAGGACCACTGCCAAGGGCGAAATCAAACCCCCCTGATCCAGTTCTTTCTTCAGTGAAAGGCAAGACATCTCTCCTTCAGATGGTGGATGAAGGTTTCACGCTTGAACAGTTATCTGCAGCACTTCGCTGCAGTCCAACAAAGCTGGCAAAGGATTTACTGCAACTTGAGCTCGAGGGTGTTCTCGAGCCCAAGCCAGGTTTGCGTTGGCGTTCTCTCTAACTTGTCTTCATGTGCTTGATCCATTGCAAAGGCAAAGATCTACTCGAATGGCGGCGTGCGTTGATCCGTGAGGGTGGGAATGCCGTCGAGCTGGATTGGCTTCTTTGGATGGCTGCCGATTGCTCATGGGCTGATCTGCAGAAGCTACGCATCTCCCCTGAGGTTGAGGTTGGATTGACAACTTCATTGAGGCATCTCGAGACTCTCTGGGCTCAGCATTGTGATCAGCACATACCGCTCCAGCATTTGGTGGGGCGATGTCCATGGCGAGACATCGAGCTTGAGGTGTCATCCGACGCCCTGATCCCTCGCCAAGAAACTGAGCTGCTCATTGATTTGGCGCTGCAGTGCTTGTCAGAGAAGGAAAGACGAAGTGAGGGGATCTGGGCTGATCTGGGAACTGGATCAGGAGCCTTGGCCGTGGCGCTCGCGCGCGCTCTTCCGAATTGGAGAGGTCATGCCGTCGACGTCAGTGGCAATGCGCTTGCTCTTGCTAAACGCAATCTCGACGTATGGGCAGGAAACTGCCAGTGGCAAGTTCATCTCGGCAGCTGGTGGGAGCCACTCCGGCCTTGGTGGGGACAGTTGCGGCTAGTGCTCGCCAATCCGCCCTACATTCCCACGGCCGTGCTGGATGATCTTGAACCTGTTGTTAAGCAGCACGAGCCTCATTTGGCTCTCTACGGAGGAGACGATGGATTGGATTGCATTCGGCTCATCGCTAAAGATGCCTTCCATGCACTTGCGCCCGGCGGTTGGATCTTGTTGGAACATCACCACGACCAAAGTTCCAGTGTTCTCGAGTTGTTGAATGATGCCGGCTTTGATCACCCTGAATACCGCCGAGACCTTCAGGGAATCTCGCGCTTCGCTCTCGCTCGGCGTTCGTCCCGTCCCGTAGCGTCGAGCCTGCGATAGAGACAGGCGATATGGCAATTCACCCTTCGCAGCTCTTGCATCGTGATGCCATGACAGTGCACTTGCAGAATGGGGGTGCTGCTCTCCTACCGACAGACACGCTTCCTGCCCTGGCCTCATTGCCTGATCAGGCCGCTCAGATTTGGCAACTGAAATGCAGGCCACAGGACAAACCACTCATCCTGATGGGTGCAGATGCCGAGACGCTGCTGCTTCATGTTCAACCTGTTGCTCGGACCGATGCCCTTGCTTTGGCTCTCTTACATTGGCCGGGGGCACTCACTCTGGTGTTGCCTGCTCTCGGGGGATGGGCTGAAGTGCTCAACCCTGGAGTGGCAACAATCGGTTTACGTATTCCAGCTTGTCAACCCACCTTGGAACTTCTGCACAGCAGCGGTCCTCTGGCGACGACGAGTGCCAATGTTTCAGGCAGACCTGCCAGTTGCAATGAAAATGATGCGGCGGCTGTTTTCCCTCATTTGCCATTGCTGGCTCCAATTCCCTGGCCTGAGCCTTCCCGTGAAGCGAGTTCTGTGATTGCCTGGCATGGGCCCCAACAATGGCATTGGCTTCGTAAGGGCGCTGTAATTCCTACTGGTATGGAGGCCTCCCCCGAATGCTCTGGCTGATCGCCTCTTTGATTGTGCTTCAAGCTGCCATTCACTGGTTGTTTGAACCTGTCGTTCAGTTGTTTACTCCGTTGATCGAACTCGATGGGTTGCCATGGATCGGTATCTTCGTAGGGCTCTGGTTATTTACCGGTCGCTCGAATCGTTGAATCAGCAAGAAGAACTTGGATGATTCTTGAGTGAAAATGGAGTCAGAAGCCGGCTAACGGATTTGAACCGATGACCTTCGCTTTACAAAAGCGCTGCTCTACCGCTGAGCTAAGCCGGCGTTGATGGAAGTTTACCGCTGCATGATCTGGAGGAGGGTTGCTGGTTGCGCAGCCACCACATCGACAGATCAAGTCTTGATCGGCACCCGCTTTTCAGAAGAGCGTGACTGATATGACTTTCCACCGTTCGGATGCTCACAACAAGCCTTGATGCAATTGCACGATTGCTAAGCCCCTCCAGAAGGAGTTGCATCACGGTTGTTTCGGCTGGAGTGAAACGAGGGTTTGTCATGAGCCTGGAGATTGTTCCAGAATCATTCCCCTTAATCGGGGCGAGGAACATTCGATGCGATAGCGCGTCGAAAAGGCAGATTGGCAACAAGGGCTGTGACCCGATCTTCGGTCTCGAGGCTTACATCGCCTTCCTCAAGATCAATATCCACATATTTAGCCACCACTTCAAAAATTTCACGACGCATCTGGTCCAGCAGTTCAGGACTTAGATCACTGCGATCATGAGCAAGAACAAGCTGGAGCCTGTCTCGTGCGGTGGAGGCACTTGCTGGTTGCCGCCCGAGCAGTTTGTCGACGAGGTCGCGGAGAGTCATCAGCTCAGAAGATCTTCGTTTGCATTAGGCGACGGACTGTTGCTCGCAGGCCGGACCGCTCTTTGGAAGGATCTAACAAAGCGATGTCCTCGCCTTGGAGTCGGCGTGCAATGTTGCCGTAGGCCTTAGACGCTGGAGAACTGGTTCCGTTCAGGGTGAGCGGTTCGCCGCGGTTGGTGCTCACGATCACTTGCTCATCCTCAAGAACAAGTCCTAACAAAGGAAGAGCAAGGATGTCTGTGACATCGTCCACGGCCAACATCTCTTGATTGGCCATCATCCTGGGCCTGACC